>CAZPZZ010000001.1:0-59835 GCA_964591245.1 uncultured Vicinamibacteraceae bacterium
GGCGCCTTCGATAGCATCGCGGAAGTCCGCCAGGCTCTCAATGGACGAGGACCACACGTCGGGGCCTGTCTGGACATCGGCAACGCCCTGCGAAGAGCGGAGAACCCCGCAACGGCCGTGCGCACCCTGGGCTCCCGGTTGATCGGGATCCACCTGAAGGACGTATCAGCCCGTACCGCCGACAGTGACGTGATCGTTCTCGGCGCGGGCTTTCTCGATGTGCACACATTCTTCGATGCGGTGCGAGAGGTGGGCTTCCCGGACGACGGAGCCTTGTCCCTTGAGTATCTGGCCCGTCCGAATGACCCATTGCCTGGACTCAGGGAAGGGCTGCGGATCGCCCAGGAGGCCATTCGCAGCTAGACGGAAGACGGCGATCCGGAGGCAATAATGTTGTTCCCTGGACCACAGCGTATGTTCAGACCTTCGTAGACGCTACCGGGTCCAGAGACGCGTCTGCGTGTGAAACTGACTCCAGGCAAACCAGAACGCTTGATGTGCCGGCGTTTCCACACCGTCGACGAACGCGCGAAGACCTCCCGCATCCGATTCCAGAGTCACGCCTGCCAATGTAACGTCTTCGCCAGCCTCGATCGCGAGACGTGCTGACCCCACCGGAAACGCGACGGGAAGCCCCCCGGAGCCCGCCACCCCTAATACGATGTCGTGCACAGCCAACCTCGGGTCCACATCGCCCACCGGAAAAATGGGCCCCGCATCGTCCCGTCCCCGGAGAGGATTTCTGGAGTAACGCCGACCGATGCCCCCATCCTCGGCCACGATCGTCGTTTCAGGATGGGCCGCACGCCAGGCTCCCCAGGGCGACGTCACAACCGTCGTTTGTTCGAGTGTGACGCCGGCATCGAGGAGCGGTCCAGACAGCGCTTCTCCAGTAAACGTGTCGAGAGCGGAGAATGTGGTGACGTCGTACATGAATTTGTTGGAGCGTGAGAGGAGACCAGACGTCCGAATCACGGGTTGAACATCCCCAAGTTGATCCGTGAAATACGCCTGCGCAGATAAGCACAACGTGCAATATGGAATCGCAAGACGGCGCCCACCCAGCGTATCGTTGATCATCTCGTGCACTTCCATAATGTGCTTCGGGTAAGCCCTCGCCTCATCGGCAACGACAACCCCAAACACCAACGCATCATCCGGGTACCACCTCCCCCCCGCGGCATCGGTAACCAACGGCTCATCGAGCGCGGGTATGCACCCTCTCGAACAGGGCTCACCGCCCGTAGCAATCAGGCGGTCGTCAATGAAAACACCCCCCCACCCGACCCAGCGCCAGTCAATGGCCGAGTCTTCGTCGTCGAAAAATGGCGCCCAGGCAGGTTCGATTAAGAGAAAAACGTCACGTTTGAGGAGACGATAACCCGGTGGCGCGGGCAGGTTCCAGGCCAGGAGGCGGTCGCCCATCGTGACAAAGGGTTCCTCTGGCAACTCGGCGCCACTCAGGACCTCAAACGCGTCGACCAGAACAGGCGACGACTCTCGCGTGGTCAGCCGGATCAGATCATAGAGGTACCAGAGCAGCCGGCCATCGCCCGACTCCCCGATACGTTCCATGGCCTCAACGGGAAACCGACGTTGCCGCAACGAGGGCACTACCGTGGCCAGTGCGTCTTGAACACTCGAGGCCAAGGCCCCGGTCCCGGACTCCGGGACCGGAGGAAACGCCTCTCCATCCTTGTCCAGAAGCGTCTGGGCTTCCCCACTACACACGATACACGCGACCATCACTGCCGCCGCGACCACGCGGCACCACACAACACCAATTCCTCGGCCGTCCATGATGTCTCCTCGCGTCAAGGCTTCCGCATCCGAACCAGGTCACCCCTCCCTGCCCTACACACCGACCCCGGTCGCCTGGCCATCCGACACACGACAATTCCGGAGAACGCCGCCGTCCAGGATAGACTGCACAGCCTATGCAACGCGTACATCAGATCGACGCTCCGCCACGCGCTCCCCGACGACCAAAAAGGTCTCGATTCACAAATGCCCTGATGGTCGCACTGGTCTTTCGCGCATCGATGCTCCCGCTGGCGGCGGCCGACGACTGGCCCATGTGGGGCGGCTCCCTCTCACGCAACATGGTCTCCAATGAAACCAGCCTACCAGAGGCATGGAACGTCACCTCGGGGGTCAACGTCAAGTGGGCCGCCGCGTTGGGTTCAACCAGCTACGGGAACCCGGTCGTCTCAGGCGGCAAAGTCTTTGTCGGTACCAACAATGACCATCCTCGCTCACCAGACGCCGAGGGAGACAAGGGCATTGTCATGGCATTCAGGGAAGCGGACGGCACCTTCCTCTGGCAAATGGTGCACGAGAAACTTCCGACCGGTGAAGCGAATGATTGGCCCTATCAAGGTGTCTGCTCCTCGCCAAGCGTCGTAGACGAACGCCTCTACTACGTCAGCAATCGCGGCGAGGTCGTAGCGCTCGACACCGAAGGATTTCTCGACGGTGAGAACGACGGCCCGTTCGTGGAAGAACCCCGGAACGGGGCCTTGGACGGCGACGTTGTCTGGGCCTTCGACATGATCACCGAACTCAGTGTTTTTCCGCACAACATGTCGAGCAGTGCTCCAGCTGTCTTTGGTGAGCTCGTCATCGTAAACACCTCGAACGGGCGCGACGAGCAAGATGTCCTGCCATCGCCCCAGGCACCGGATCTGATCGCGCTAAACCGACACACCGGCGCACTGGTCTGGCAGGCCGCCCCCGTGGGCGAGTGGATACTCCACGGGCAATGGTCATCCCCCGCGATTGCCGAAATCGACGGACACGTGCAGGTCGTGATCGGTCAAGGCGATGGCTGGGTACGAGGCTTCGACGTGACCGATGGTTCAACGCTCTGGGAATTCGACACAAATCCCCTGGATTCCGAATGGCCCTCGACGCGAAACAACGTGATTGCCACGCCGGTCATCTGGGGGAACACCGTTTTCATCGCCAATGGTCAGGATCCAGAAAATGGCAACGGCCCTGGCCGCCTTCAGGCTATCGACGCAACCCAACGTGGCGACATTAGCGATTCGGGCCTAGTCTGGCGTATCGAGAGCATCCGGAGGTCGGTCTCAACCATTGCGATTCACGACGACCTGCTCTACGTTGCCGATTTCAGCGGTTTTCTGCGCTGCCTTGATGTAGACAGTGGCGAGGAACGGTGGGTTTATGACACGTTTGCCGCCACCTGGGGATCCCCACTCGTTGCGGACGGCAAAGTCTATCTCGGCGATGAAGATGGAGACCTCGCCATCCTCCGAGCCGGACCGGAGCTCATCCCGCTCGCCGAACCAAATCACGGCAGTCCGGTCTACGGGACGCCCATCGCTGCGAACGGAGTCTTGTTCGTTGCCAGCCAGGACACACTCTTTGCCCTGGCCGCGCCATAACGGCAACTGCGTGCGCATCCGGCCACAGACACCCGCCCCCCATTCCTATCGGCCGTCTCCCGGCCCGATCGCATAGAGGGTGCTGCCAGCTCGGATATATAGATATCCCCCTGCGACCGAGGGCGTACTCAACGTGTACCCCGGCAAGGCGTTTGTGGCAAGCACCTCGAATTCCCGCCCGGCCCGATACACCGTCGTCACCCCGTCTTCACTTGAGGCGTAGATTTTACCGTCGGCCAGGATCGGCGAAGCGCTGTAGGTACCGGGTTCAAGGCGCTGGTCACTGTACACCGGCTCACCGGTCGCCATGTCCACGGCGTGCGCGACCCCGTTGTCCTGAACAACATAGAGTAGCTCACCGTCTGACACAGGCGTCGGTACATCTGGCCCATCGTCAAACGACCACAGTCGGTGCGACGTCGTCACATCCCCTCGCCCTCCAGCCTGCAAGGCGAGCATCGGACGCACTCGTGTGGGTGCCACAATGATGTCCCCCACCACAAGCGGCGAGGCAATGAGGCGGTACGCCCCATTATTCCTGGGGTTCAGGCCGTCGGCGCGCCACAGTTCCGTGCCCGTCTCCAGATCATGACCGGTGACGACATCGCCACCGGTGATGACAATCTCAGTCAATCCGTCGTACTGCAGCAGCGCAGGGGTCGTATACGAATCTGGCGATTCACGCTGGGCGTCGGTCGGACGCTCGACCATCCATACCGTCTCCCCGGTCATCTTGTCGATGCGTAGCACATACGACGGGTCATCGGTCCGCATGCCGTGGAGAACTTGCACATACAACGCATCGTCGTGGAGCAGAGGCGAGGACGCAAACCCCCAGTTGAGCCCGAAACTCCAATAGTCATCTGAGATGTTCCGCGCCCACACCTCATTGCCGTCGAAATCAAATGCTCGCAACCAGCCAGTTCCGGTCATGACCCACACGTGCTCACCGTCCGTAACGGGCGACGGCGAAGACATATTCTGCTTCCGGAGCTGTCTGTCGTTGTCGCTGAGGAAGCGTTTCCAGATCACGGAACCCGTATGGCGATCAACCCGCCACAATTCAACGGACAAATTCTCCGTACTCGTGGAGGAAGCGCCAGCCCCACCGGTCCGCGGAGCGCCCCCACCTCCCTGGCGGCTGCGACGGCCGAATCTCCGGCCTCGTGCGCTCCGATCCAAATACGAGACACTGAGAAAAATCGTGTCCTCCCACACGATCGGGGTCGCGCCTGTCCACGACCCCTCGGAGACCTCAAGCGTCCAGGCGACGTTCTCGGTATCGCTCCATGTGGTCGGCAGCCCGGTCTCATCTGACGTCCCATCCAGATTGGGCCCGCGCCACTGCGGCCAGCCATCTTCTTCCGCGAGCGCGACTGGGCTTGTGCTCCACGCACCATGAAACATCGCAAGCGTTACCCCCACAACCGCCATTCTCGACATCGCTGTTCTGTACATGATCATCACCGATGGTCCGCCGCACGATCTCCGACGCGCATCAACGTGCGTGTCGGGGTAACTCCATCAACTGAACTCGTCCCGGCGGCCGCACGGGAACGGGACGTAACCACCTCTCCTCATGGCGACAGACTAGCGCAGGTCTCGAAAGAACGCCCGCACATCATCAACGTAAAGTTCCGGTTCTTCACTGGCGGCAAAGTGCCCACCCCGCGGCATCATGGTGAATCGGGTCAGGTTATAGCGGGCCTCTAGCCACCGGCGCGGAGTGAAGCGAAACTCACCAGGAAATGCCGCACAGGCGGTGGGCACCTCAACTCGACGACGACTTGGCGGCGTCGTGCTGTGGCGACCCTCATAGTAGTACCGGGCCGCCGAGGTGGCAGTCTCGGTCACCCAATAGAGAGTCAAGGTGGTAAGCAGTTCATCTTTGGTGAACTTTGTCTCCGGATTCCCGGCACAATCACACCAGCTCTGATACTTCTCGACAATCCACGCGGCCAGCCCAAGCGGAGAGTCATTGAGACTGTAGCCCAGCGTCTGCGGCTTGGTCCCATGCATGTGACTGTAGCCCCGCTCCTCGTCAGTCCAAAAAGCAGCCCGCTCCTCCATCAAGGCGATTTCGGCAGGGGGCACCCCCTCAGTGGGGTTATCGGGATCCGGCGGATCCGCACTGCACAGGTTCAGATGCAGGCCCGCCACATGCGACGCGTCGTCCACGGCCAGCTGTCGACTGATACCCGCACCCAGATCACCGCCCTGTGCACCGTATCGGTCATACCCTAGCCGCGCCATCAGTTTGGCAAAGATTCCCGCCGTCCGTTCCCGTCCATAGCCTAGACGCCGCGGCCGTTCCGAGAATCCGTACCCAGGAATCGAGGGGATCACGAGATGGAAGGCATCTTCCGCCCGTCCGCCATGGGCGACCGGATCGGTCAACGGACCAATAACCTTGCTGAACTCCGCGAACGAACCCGGCCAACCATGGGTCAGGATGAGCGGAAACGCATCCGCCTCTGGAGACCGCTGATGGATGAAATGAATGTCTAGACCATCAATCTCCGTCGTGAAGTGGTCAAACGCATTGAGCCGCCGTTCCTGTGCACGCCAGTCGAACTCATCTCGCCAGTACTCGATGAGGGGAGTGAGATAGGCCTGGTTCATACCAAGATCCCACCCGACATCCTCGGGTTCATCAGGCATCCTCGCCCTGGCGAGCCGCTCCCGCAGATCCGTCAAGATGTCTTGGGATATATCGATCTCGAACGGTCGAATGGAAATCTGCGAGGCGGGCTGACGTTCGATCTCAGCCAACCCACGTGGTCCGTCGCCACAAAGGAGCAACCCACCAACGATCCCCACGGCCGCACAATTCCGGAACCGACTAGTCATAGTAATCACAGGCTCGTGGCCTATTCCGCCACCGCAAAGTCAGCTGCCCACTCATGCAAGCCCCAGTGCACCACCAATCGCCCTTCGTTTGCACTGTTCGCCACAACCGTCGCACCCAAGGGCCGGAAAGCCCCCCCCATTCGAGAATAATCTACGGGAATCTCTGCAGCGTCGTACTCTGCGTCGTACTGCGTGCCCCACGAATCAGCTTCATCGCTGAACACAAAGCGCCACTCATCTCCCACACGCTTCAGCCACAGCGCATAGGCCCCGGCAAACCCCGGCGCCAAATTTCCAGTCGGCACCACCGTCTCGCCGAAACGGAGCGAGACGTCCGTCTTGAAACGTAATGGCGCGGCGCGCACCAACGCGATCACCTCTCCGTCCATCACCGTCGAGAGTCGAAGATAGTCTTCATCTTCAACGTCGACCCCCTTCCAGAAGGCAATCGCTATGCGATCGTCACCCGCCCGGAGGAGTGCGCTTTCGTTCCGTTCCCCGAGCAGAAATCCACGGGCAACCTGATGGGCACGCTCGACCTCTGCCGGGTCGGTATCACCCAAACGCGCACTGCCCCGCCCAGACACACGCGGACGACGCGGCGGTGGTGGTAGTTCATCAAAGCGGAACTCACTGCTCCAACGATGCCGCCCCCACCGGAGGGCCAGCCGACCTGTTTCGGCCGCCGTCGCCCGAAGACCAACAGACAAGGCAGCCACCGACCGGTCGGCCATCTCGTGACGCAAAGGAATGCGGCGCACGTCGCCTCCCTGGTTCCCTCCGCTCGCCTCTAGCTCCCATCCCGTGGCTGCACGGACAAGCGCCAACTCGTAGCTGGGCTCACCGGAAGACTCATCGTCCTCCCCATCATCAGCGACGTCGGCTTCCGGGGTCTCCTCTGAGACCGGAGGTGGTTCGAGATCCGGCACGATCTCCCCCAGGCGCAACGCACGATGCCCCTCCAAGACCCCCACAGACACCCGTGCGCCGGTCACACCCGCCAGTACCCGCCGAGCGTCCGTTCCCCCGTCCGCAGTCAGGCCAGTCTGATACGAGATACGTATGAGCTGATTTTCGAGTGTTAACTCCGCGCCAAGCGACGCAGAGGTACCAGCCGACTGTCCAACCGCAGACACCGCACCGGCAAAGAGTACGCAAATAACAAATAGTTTTTTCATGGCTAAACAAAACAGGGGCGGGGTCAGTCGAGCCCGCCCCTTAATAGCGCCCGAACTTACGCAGGTCGCGTCAGTCAGTCGTTGTCGTCCGTCGTCTCCATCGCTGCGGCATCATCAATCTCGGCATAGCCAATGAAACCTAGCGACATCTCATCCTCTGTTCGTGCACCGTAACCGACGAACCGGTTCGGGTTGAAGCCCTTGCGTGCACCACGCTCCTCGGTATTGTCATACCAGAAGTCCACGTCGATCCGGGTTCCCTTCGGCAAGAGCTTCGGCTCCTTGTACTTATACGTCACCTGCCAGCCCTGGTCGTAATTGGGAACGTCCAACAACAGTTCCTCACTCCCATCGGGGTAAATCGCCGTATAACGGGCAGCATACGCCCGGAGATGCGCATGTGGCCAGTAGGTGAGCACGAGCGTGTCCTTCTCAAGCACTCGCGATGAACCGATCCGATAGTTGGCGTGTTGAGGCGGAATCTCGAAGCCCCGGTTGTACAGGGAATCGTTGACAACTTTATGTTTTACGGGATTCCGCTCGACGAAAAAGCCGATTTCTGGCTGACTGGTAAAGTTCGAACCGGCCACAGCCTCTTTGTTGAAGTGCATGTTGAAGGACACCGCAGAGCCCTTCTCAAGCAGCACGCCGAAACCTTCAGGGAGCATCGCGGCTTCGCCACCCTCAGCTACGCAGCTCAACAATCGCGAGTTCGGGCTATCCGCACCTTCATCCTCGACTGCAGTCCCACTCAGTTCGGCAGCCGCCTCTGGTGAGAGCACCGATGAACACATGTGGTGGGTCCAGCCGTTGTCGCCAACTCTGAATTCCCAGCCCTTGACCCAGGTGTCATCGGGGAGCACGTCTTCGCCCAACTGCTCGTAGAAGGTGATGTTCAAGTCATTGATGTCGTCTTCAATCAGATAGGCCTCTGACAACTTGACGACGAAGTCCGGTGTGCCGAGTTGCCAACCGTCGTTGGCCTCGTTCGCGAAATGCTTCGGGGCAGGCATGTCGGCATGGTTGCCCGCGGGGGCGCCAGCCTCCACCCACTGCACGATCTTGTCGATCTCGGTGTCGGTCAGACCACGCTCATTCGAGAACACGCCTTTCGGGGCCGATGCGAACCAGGGAGGCATCTCTCGGGACTCGACCTTACGGGCAATTGCACGTGCCCAGGGCCGGGTCTCCTGGTATGAGGTGAACGACATCGGCGCAATCAACCCGCTGATGTTCTCTCCGGACGGCCGGTGACAGCTCTGGCAGTTCTCCTGCATGATCGGAAGAACATCTTTGTAATACGTCAGTCCAGCTTCGTTCTCGGCAGAGGCCGGGGCGGCCATGACTGCCGCAGCAAGTACGAGAGCGCCAACGAGCGTGCGATGGAGCGTCATCAAGATCTCCTTAAATATGGACCCGTCCAAATATCGATATCCACACAGCGCATGAGTGCAGTAATTAAGTACCACACTCGATAAGGCAGCCGCAAGACCCCAGCGCCGAATACGAAGATTCGAGAAGCACCGTCAGGCGATCCCGAACTCGTAAAGATGGAGCAACACGATCGCGAAGAGATACAAGGTTCCGCTGAATCCAATATTGCTGTAGGCCACCGCCCAGTTACTCACACCGTAGCGGGTGTTGAGAATCAAGTTCGTACCCGACATCGGGTTGACAGCGCAGCCAAGACCCCATCCCATGGCAAATGCTATGGCCACAAGCGTTGGATCGGACTCAATCGAAATCAGCAGCGGCGCCACCACGCTCACAATGACGACCGGATGGATGCAGATCAAAGACAAGACAATGAAAATGAGAAGTAACCCGCTGGCCTGAAGCGCCCCGAATTCAGTGACGGGTGTCCACCCATCGAGACCGGCTACGGCGGCAACCAACCCCGACGCGAGCACACCCGCACCCAGGAACAACGCGAGTTCCCCACCCATTTCGGGTAATCGACGCGTGACATAGACAGTCATCGCATGGCGTAGCCCCGCGAGGCCCCCCCGAGCCACCAACGCACCACACACCACCAGAGGCGTCAGGACCGTAATAAGCGACAGCACTGAGATTTCATCGATCACGAGTACGCCCCCCATCACCGTCAGGGCCAGCACCACTGGCAGTCGGAGACTCTCGAAGTGAATGGGGTACCCGCGGAAATTCTCCAGGTCGTCCACGCGACCGCTGCGAGCGTACCAGTACAGGAGCAGGAGGCCGGCCATGGCCAACGGTAAACCAGACAGCACCAAGCCGAGCGGATTCGACCCCGGCGTATAGGCAAGAGCCAGCGCAACCCCACCAATGAACGGCGAATAGAAGGCCACGGCAGAAAACGCGCGGCTGAGCAATAGCGCCTGCTGCATCCGCAGCGACGCCATGTGAGCCAACCGATCCGCCATGAGGATGAGTGCCGAAATATTGATAACGGAAGCAAAACCGTGCACACCCAGCATGCTCCGAACGTAGGCGCCTATCCCCCGGGGCAGCTGCCCGTCCGCCTTTGTGTCTGACGGACTCAACAAGCGCAAGAGAGACACCGATGCGAGCATCGACAGAATCAGCTGGTTCCGCCCCAGCACGCTCTCGATCTGAACCGTGGCCCCATGCTCTCTGCCCCACCACAGCGCGACAAGACCAAGCGCGAAGAACACCAGGGTTTGGATCCGCTGCTGCGCCCCGAGCCCAGGCCAGAGCAGTGAGAAAGCCCCCCAGGCGGCGGTTGCCGGCAACCAGGTGGGCCCCGCTGGCCAGCCCGTCGCAACCATCGACGCCCCCAACATACAAGCCACCACTAACCCGGCAACCTCTCGGCGCCCGATGCCGCGCGATCCGGCCGGGCCAGATTCCGGTGTATACCCATCCCGACTTGAACTCCCACCTGCGGTGGGCTCCGCTGAAATCGCCGTGTTCATATGGGAGTCGAAACAGGGTCGACAGGCCGCAACGTGGGCCGGGGATGAGCGCTTGAGGTCAGTCTGAATCTCTCTACAGGCCGCGACACGCGTATGTGACGAGTATACTCGGTAGGTTCTCAATGCTTTGTAGCGGGTTCGTCCATGGATCCCATGACTGACCATAAGACGGCCGTCACCTGGAGTCGGCGGCGCATTCTGGCCTCTCTCGCCGGCGTGGCCACAGCCGCCCCATTGATTCAAGGGACGCGCGGCGGGTCAGACGACCACATCCTGCTGCGCTACACGGCGCACGTACCGAGTTCGCATGGACTCTATGCGAAGGTATTCCTACCGTGGGTGGACATCGTGACGGAACGCACAGGCGGCCGTATTCGGTGGGAACACTACGTGGACGGGTTACTGCACGGTGCACTCGAGGGCTTCAAGGCGGTCGCGACCGGTGTTACCGACTACACGCATGCCTACGCCACGTACCAACCTGGTAGTTTTCAGCTTACGCACGGCCTGCAGCTGCCGTTCTTGTTTTCGAGCTCTGGTGTCGCCGCCCTCGTTTCCGAGGAGTTGTATCCTACCTACCTCAAGGACGAATACGAGCGAATGGGCGTCTACCTGGCCCACTGCGATTCGACGACCGCCTACGATATCCTGTCGAAAACACCAGTCCGTACGCCGGAGGATATTCAAGGTCTGAAAGTCCGGTCGACCGGCGGTTTGATGGCCGAGATCCTTCGCCAGGTTGGCGCAATCCCGGTGGTCCTGGCTGCCGCCGAGACCTACACCGCGTTCCAACGCGGCATTATCGATGCGGTCGCGGTCAGCGCGCCCGACATGGCGGCCTATCGCCTGTATGAAATTGGACGCTACTACCTCCCGATACGACTGACCCATACCGTCATTCAATACTGCCTGAGCCCACGAACCTTTGATCGTCTGCCCGCCGATCTACGCGTGCAGCTCTACAACCTGTATCGCCTCCGGGGCCAGGTAGCACACCGTAATTTCTACGGCGGTGAGCCCTTGCAGGAGGCGATCGATCTGCTCGTTACAGGAGGGGTGGAAATCCTCGTGCCATCCGAGGACGAACGCCAGCAGTGGGTCGACGCCGTGCAACCACTCGAAGACCGGTTCATCAGCGAAAACGAAACGCTGGGCCTACCCGCGTCGGCCTTTGTCCAAGAGGCCAAGCGCCGCGCAGCCGTCTATCGCGGATGGAGTGACCAGCAACTCTGGGACCATGTCTCCCGGCATCCCGTCCGGGGAGTGATCACACTGTGACCTTCCTGACTTGGCTCGACCGCGTGGCCAGCGAGATGGATCGATGGTCCGCCCGTCTGTCGTCGGTCCTCTTCGCACTCAGCATCTACGTCACCATGCCAGGGTTGATCGTCCTTGTCACGCTTGATGTCATCCTTCGATATATCTTCAACGCTCCACTGCAATGGGGCCGCGACGCGAACGGACTGTTGTTGATGATGACGATTTTCTTCGCGTTACCGCACGCATGGGACCGCGCGTATCACATCCGAATGGAGGTGTTCTACCTTCGTTTTTCAGAAACCCGGCGACGCGCCGTCGATGTTGTCTCCTCTGTCGCCGGCATCATTGTCTTCGGATTGATGGCCATACAGGGAGCCCGGTTCGTTCCGTTCATGATCCGGACGGGCGAGACCGGCGAGGACCTTGATCTCCCACTCTGGCCCTTCATGGGCATTCTGTCGATGTGCGCGTTCGTCATGGTCGCACGGGTTTTCGCTAACCCCCTCGGCCCTGAGCCGTCTCTCCCGCCTGCTCAGCCTCGGACCAAAGGCACCGACTCGTGAGTCCCACCGTCGCGGGTATCGTCGGCATCGGCGCGATGTTCCTTTTGCTCATGCTTGGTGTGCCGATCGCATTGGCCATGGCCGTCACCGGAGCCGTCGGACTCTGGATATTGGAAGGCGCGGGCCCCGCCCTCGCGCACACATTGCTCATCCCCTGGGACGAAGGCCGCAGTTTCGTGCTCGTCACCATTCCCCTCTTCGTCTTAATGGGACAGCTCGTTTTCCACACGGGACTGGCCTCCGACCTCTACGACGGAGTCCGTACCTGGATCAGCCGAATTCCGGGTGGGATGGCCATCACCTCGGTCATCGCCTGCGGTGCATTTGGCGCAGTGACGGGATCCAGCATCGCGACGGTCGCCACCATGGGCGCCATCGTGATGCCGGAAATGCGACGGTACAAGTACCACCCACGTCTCGCCACAGGTGCCCTCGCTGCGTCCGGCACCTTGGGCATCCTCATACCTCCCAGTCTCATTTTCATTTTTTACGGGGTGATGACCGAGACGTCGATCGGGGCGCTATTCATCGCCGGTATCGTTCCCGGCATTCTGACGGCTGCCATGTTCTCGGCCATCATTCTGCTGAGGTGCACGATCTCTCCGGCACTGGGTCCTCCCGGACCACAAGCTAGCTGGAGTGAACGCTGGCGCTCGATGGTGGGCCTCTTACCTATTCTGGGCCTGTTCTCTTTGGTGATTGGCGGGATCTACGGCGGTATTTTCACCCCAACGGAAGCCGCTGGAGTGGGATGCACCGGGGTGTTGCTGACGGCCACGCTACGGCGGCGCCTCACGGCGCCCGCCGTGAGACGGGCGCTGGAAGAGACCGCATTGGTCAGTGCGATGATCTTTGCGATTATCGTAGGCGGGTATCTCGTAGCAAGATTTCTGGCCGTGACCGGTATTACGGAGAACCTGGTCGCGACACTCGTCGAGATGGAACTGAGCCGCGTGTCGTTCCTTCTGCTGCTCGTGGTGCTCTACCTGGCGCTCGGCGCGATGGTCGACGTGTTCGGCATGCTGGTCCTGACGATCCCGTTTGTCATGCCGGTCGTGGGCGAATTAGGGATCGATCCCATCTGGTTCGGTGTCTTCGCGGTCATGATGGCGGAACTTGCCCTGGTGACACCACCTATCGGAGCGAATGTATTCGTGATGCGCCGCACCGCCCCGGAGGTTCCGATGGGAGACATCTTCCTGGGCGTGATGCCCTTCGTGATCGGCGAACTGATCGTAATCGCCTTGGTTATCGCATTTCCCGAGATCGCCTTGTGGCTACCTGGACGCATGCGGTAACGCGTTCGCCCGACCGACACGTCGATCGCGATTTGCTCTGCTCCCTGCACCCCGTCGCGGCCCATTCCAACCGGCTATCGACACAGAAGACCGGATGACCAAGGCCGTTATCCCCCACGGTATGGCTGACGGGGCCGGAGAGGGGGACGCGCGGCTATAATCCGCGCAGCCCCTCGGTCAGTTCAATGGACACACCCCACGGGTCAGTGAGAAACGCGTAGCCAATCCCAGACATGTGCTCGGTGTAGGGCACGTCGAACGTAAAGCCCCGCGCAACAAGTTCCCGACAATAGGCCTCCAGATCAGTGATCTCGAAGCCAATATGGTCAAGCATGCGACCGCGGGTAGGCGCTCCGCCCCGGTCAGGATTGAACGAGAAGTTGAAATTGACACCTGGCAGGTCAACAGCGTCATAGCGCCAACGCATACCGGACGTCCCCCCGAACGTCGACGCGTACCATGCCTGCGCCTCTTTGACAGCATCCTCCACGAGATAGAGGTGCAGGTGATGCGACGCAATGGGCACCGGCAACGGCTGATTGTGCCGCTCGGCCACCGGGGGCAGCCGACCATCTTCAGTGGTGAAGGCCAGATTGGTGGCCGTATCGTCGAAAAGCTCGATGCGTTCGCCCTCCGGCGAGAAAACGTTCGTCACGCCGGAGGTGGCGGCCGCCAGATCGAAATCGAGCCCAGCATCAGCCACCGTTTCCAGCGACTGCACCCGGAACGCCACGTGGTTCAGAATTGAGCCCTCGGTTCCGCCCGCCGGGTCGCCCTCGGTCAAAAAGACCAGGACGCCCGGGAACGTCACGACCACCGATTCGCCGAAGCCGCTTACATCACCACCCAGCGACTCCCAGAACCGTTGATTCGCGTCAAGGTCTCGCACGTAATAGTGCAGATGCCCCATCGCGACACCCGCCTCATTCGGTGCAGCCAGCTGCGCTCCAACCGGAACCGACGACCCCGCACATACGAGCAGCGCGAGAAGCAGTGGGGAGCCCCTCACTGGCCGGCCGCCTCTTCCACACGGGCCCCCCCAAGCATGACCGGCATCGAATAATTGCCTTCGTGACACGCGTACTCGAACATCGGTTCCGGATTCAGACGCAGCGGAACCGTCGCTGTCCAGGGGCTCGACCAGGTCTCGGGATCAGTGACCGTAAACTGATATTCCAGCGTGTCTGCATCGACCCTCGTAAATCGTTCGACAAGGCGCGCACTCGCGGTCGTTCCCCGCCACTTCCGTTTTGCATCAAAGTTCCGCGTCTCCACCACGAGAGTGTCGCCTTCCCAGTGGCCACGAGAATCTCCCGACCACTGTAGGACATCGGGATCCAACTGCGAACGCCCATCGAGTGGAATAATCCGAGCGGTATTCACCATCTCGGTCATCACCACGACCGTATCCGGAGTCTGGAACAGCTGCATGTTGTTGTTGTACGCACTGGGCGTAAAGGGAGGCCCTGCATTGAACCCCAGAATGCATCGAACACCTGAGCTGAAATCCTCCCAGCTGTCGGCGGGGTGCTCCTCACGATAGACACGCCGTGCCTCCGCTCGCCGTTGGCCATCAGCCGTCAAATTCGGATACCGACCATTCGGAGGATAGGTGATCAATGAGGTCTGACGCGTTTCCACCGTGTTGGTGCCGACATCTATCCAGAACTGGTTGTACGAACCGGGTGCCCCACGGTGCTCACCGACAGTAGTCCGCCGGTCGACGTTCTCGCCAACAGTCGTCCGTTGGGGAGGGGCATTCCACAGCGCCTGCTGACGCGCTTCCTCTGCCGCATCCAGTTCCGCCGCCTCCTCGGGAGTCAGAAACGCCTTATCCCCATAGTGCTCAGGACGTTGCATCGGCGTGATCGTGCGAAAATCCCACACACCCTGCAGGTCGGGTGCCCCCCACGTCGTACGCGGTGCTCCGTTGCCGTCGTCCTGCGCTTGCGTCGACACGGCTCCTAGCAGAGTCAACGCCGCGATGACACTCCCCCCGATCAGTCGGTTTGTCATACCCTCTCTCCTTCTGTAAGACGCCATCCCGCCACGACGTCCGCGATCCGCCGTGTTGGCCAAGATGCACGCCGCAGAATCGCTCCAATCACCCTTCCCCTCTTAACCGAGGCACCTGGGGGCACGGTAGACTAGAGCAGCCGCAGTGCTGCATCATCTATGACCGACGACGAGCGGAGGCGAGGGAAAGATTGTAGCGCACAATCCCGTCCGCCCCGCCGAACTCGGAACAATCGAGACGGCACCACCAGCGCCGTGATCCCAGGCGGCTGGCCAAGTTCAACCACCCAAGACAACGGCGTCTGCAACGACATGCACCCAATAGGGGCCAGATTGAGGTATAAATGCAGCGTTTCGGACGTTGCATTCAAGAAGATCGCTGAGGATCCACTGATGACCTCACCAACACCCAGGTACGTAACGATAGTGAGCGCGGCTCTCGTGCTTGCCCTTGGCGGACGCATGGCATTGGCCCAACCGCCACGCTGGTCACCAGGTCCGGCATCATGGGCCGGGGATCTGACTCCGATCACCGCCAGCGACTGGACGCCGGATCGAGCGGCACATCTGCTCGCGCGCGCGGGATTCGGCGGAACGCCGCAAGACATCCAGGCCCTCGCTCAGCTCTCTCCTGTAGACGCTGTGCGGTCGTTGGTCGACTATGGCAACATCGAAAATGGGCACCTTCCGCCATTCGAACATTCGGGATTATGGGATGAGGGGCTCTTGCACTTCCCGCCGAGCCGTCCAGCCGCGACTGAGCTTGCCGCCAGAAATGGCGAAAGCATGGGAGTCCGGATAAAGCCCGATCACATCAATCGGCACATGCAGCCGGTCTCGGACCGCTTCTTCTACTGGCTTCGGTCGACGTTGCTCGAAACCCGACGGGTCGGGTATTGGTGGGCGGAACGGATGCTCGACACCCACCGGCCCCTCGAGGAAAAGATGGCCCTCTTCTGGCATGGCCACTTCGCCACGGCGGAAAACAAAGTGCGCGATTACCGGAAAATGCTCCTGCAAATCGAGACATTCCAGCGGCATGCCACCGGCAACTTCGGTGAATTACTGGTGGCCATTGCGCAGGACCCGGCGATGCTCTACTACCTGGACGCCGGAGTCAATGTGAAAGGGGCCGCCAATGAGAATTTTGCTCGTGAAGTCATGGAACTCTTCACGATGGGCGTTGGCCATTACACGGAACCAGACATCCGCGAGGCTGCGCGCGCCTTTACGGGCTGGAACTTCGAGAACCTCGACTTCGTCGTGCATCCCACGCTCCACGATAATGCCTCCAAGACTTTCTTGGGCCACACCGGCAACTTCGACGGTGTCGACGTGTTGCAAATCATCCTGGAACAACCAATCACAGCCGAGTACATCGCGTCAAAAATTTACCGGTTCTTCGTACGGGAAGACCTATCGCCGGAACTGGCCGCCGAACTCGGTGATATCTTCCGCACTCACGACTACGAGATCCAACCGCTGCTCAGGACCATCTTTTCATCACGGGATTTCTACAGCGCAGCAAGCTACGGCGCTCACGTGAAAGGCCCAGTCGAGCATGTCATTACCTTGCTCAAACATCTCGACGCCAAAGACGTGCCTGGCGTGCCAGACTTTAATCGAACAACGACCGCACTCGGGCAACACTTATTGAATCCACCATCGGTGGCAGGGTGGGCTCAAGGACGGTCCTGGATCACCCCCGCGCTCATCCTCGAGCGCGGCAACGTCGCCTTTGATTACCTCTTTCCTGACATCGTCAATTTCCGTGACCCCAACTTTCTCTCGCCCAGAGGGACCGGTCAAGTCGGTCAACGGTTACGGAATGGCTACGATTTCGGCAGTGCGATCGCGCTGAACGATCCCGCCAACATGTCCGCATTCGATCTCGTCGCGCTCGAGCGTGACGAACTGTTCAACACCCGCATCTCCACCTATCGCGGGTGGGAACGTGCAGTCCGCAAGCTCATTCCGACACCGCGAGGCGGCGCGCGCATCGACTTCACCAAGATGGTTCTCTCGTCAGGCTCAAAGACCACGAGCGAGGCGGTCGATTATCTGATCGGTCGGTTCCTGCGCGTACCGCTTGCGGCCTCCACCCGCGACGCCTTTGTGGCATTACTCGGGGACGAGTTGGGCACGTCGGACTTGACACGCGCGGAAACCTACATGGAGGATTCATTGCGCTTGGTCGCGCATATGATCTTGAGCACGCCGGAGTACCAGATCAATTAGGCTGTTCGGAGACCCGAAACAAGGTAGACAGAGCTCATGACAAATCGAAGCAAACGGTTGTGTGAAGCCAGTGGCGTATCCCGGCGGGAAGCTCTAAAAATCGGCGCCAGAGGCCTCGCGCTTGGGGTAGCCGGAGCCGTCAGCCCACTCCCCCCGCTTTTTGGTGCGGCCTCGAAGGCTCTCGCCGCAACCGAAGGGAAGATCCTCGTCGTCTTCGAGTGGTTCGGTGGCTACGATGGCTTGAGTACGTTCGTTCCGTATAGCAACGACGCCCTGTATCGCCATCGACCGAACATTGGTGTCCGCGAGGCTGACGTGCTGAAAGTCGACGAACATTTTGGCTTTCAGAAGTCCATGCTTGGCATGCACCGGCTCTGGGAAGAGGGAAACCTTGCGGTCATTCACGGCGCGGGTTACGACCAGCCGTCATTTTCGCACTTCACGTCGGCGTCCTACTGGCATACAGGTGCACCGAACAGTGGAGAGGAATTCGGATGGTACGGACGTACCGCGGATGTACTCGATCCCAAGGGAACGCCCAACTACCTCGTCAACATCTCGCCCACCCAAACGTTGGCTGTTCGAGCCCGCGAACACGTCCCCGTGGTGTTCGATGAGCCGTCAGCATTCACACGCAACGTGTTCCACCCTCAGCACCCGATCGTCGATCACCTGGGGGTGGGCCAGGAAGCCCAGACGGGCGTCCACAAATTCCTGCTGGACGTCAATCGAAGCGCGCGTGATGCATCTGCGCTAGTCAGCGAGGCGTGGAGCCAGTACAACCAGACACGTAATCCGGATCTTCGCCTCCTGGACCTCGACAAAGTCGTAGCCTTGATCGAGGCAGACTTCCCTGCACGGCTGTACTACGTTCGCCTGCAAAATAGCCTATTCGATACCCACGTAAATCAAGAGAGCCCCCACAACCGACAGGTGCAGTACTGCTCGGACGCCCTCTGGTCGTTCTTCGAAGAAATGAAACGGCTTGGTAAAGAAGATGACGTGGCCGTCTTTGTGCACAGCGAGTTCGGGCGTCGCGTGCCAGAAAACACCAGCCTTGGCACGGATCACGGCACCGCCAATGTCTCCTTCGTCATGGGTGGTGGAATCAACGGAGGACAATACAGCACGCCGCCGAGTCTCACGGACCTGGTCCACGGTGACAATCTCCAGCACACCATCGATTTTCGGCGTGTTTACGCATCGTTGATCGAAGAATTCCTCGGACACCCGTCGGCTGAAGACGTGATCGGCGAGAAGCTGAAGACGCTCGGCCTATTTGCTTGATCAGAGAACGCACTGATCCGCACTGAGCTCATAGGTACGGGAGCCGGCCCCGCAACGCCCTACACACTGGGGCGGGTGAGAGATCGGCTCCCCCTCCTGAATGCTGTGCGTCGGAGAAATTCCTCCACACTGGGAGAAGCAATCGCATGCGTATCTGTGTTGCGGTCGTGGCGTACGGAATACTGGCTAGTTCGGTCACCGCCCAGCCCGGCGCAGACTGGCCCGTGTACCTCGGGGACGCTGGTCGACGCCACTACTCAGCCCTCGATCAGATCACCCGGGACAACGTCAGCACACTCGAGCTTGCCTGGATCTACAACGCGGGTGAACTTCGGGGCAACCGTTCGACCATGTACACGAGTCCACTCGTCATCGAGGGTGTACTGTATGGTCTCTCACCACGTCTTGCCGCGTTTGCGCTTGATGCGTCGACCGGCGCGGAGTTGTGGCGCTTCGATCCAGGAGTGCCGGGAGCCGCCCAACGGGGTCTGATGTGGTGGGAAGGTGAGGGTGGCCCTCGTCTGTTCTACACAGCAGGAAGCGTACTCCTCGCCATCGATCCCGAAGACGGCACTCCGATCACGACATTTGGTGACAATGGCCAGCTTGAACTCACCCCGGACGGTCCAGGACGCTATATCGCCGTCACCGTGCCAGGGATTGTCTTCGAGAACACACTTATCCTCGGCTTCTCCACAACCGAAGGGTCTGACGCGTTCCCGGGGTCAATCCGCGCCTTCAGCGTCCATGACGGAACACTCGTGTGGCAGTTCGACACCATTCCCGCCCCCGGTACGCCGGGCGCCGAAACATGGACCGACGAGGGATCCCTGGCGCACGCCGGCGGAGCGAATGTCTGGAGCGGTATGACACTGGATACAGAGCGCGGCCTTCTCTTTGCGCCGACAGGCTCTGCCACACCAGACTTCTACGGTGCCGACCGTCTTGGCGACAACCTCTACGCTAACTGCCTGCTCGCGATCGACGCACGCACCGGTGAGCTCCGGTGGCACTATCAGGTAGTCCGGCACGATCTCTGGGACCGTGACAATCCTTCACCCCCCACTCTCGTTCAACTGGAACGAGACGGCAGGACCATCGATGCCGTCGCCTTGACGACCAAATCAGGCCATCTGTACGTCTTCGATCGGGAAACCGGTGAATCGATGTACCCGATTGTGGAAGTGCCCCAACTACCCAGCACACTGCCGGGAGAGGTGCCCGCCCCCAGTCAACCCTTCTCGGAGGTTGCATTCAGTCGACAGACCTTTGAAATTACGGAGCGGAATGAGGCTGCACGACGCTTCGTAGAAGAACAGATCCAGGACTGGGATCTTCGAACAGGAGCGCCGCCTCGGGTTGGCACGGTGTTACTACAACCCTGGTACGATGGGGGCGCCGAATGGGGAGGATCAGCATATGATCCAAACACCCATCAACTGATTCTCAACGCCAATGATGTACCAGGAGTACTGGAACTGACAGAAGTACCGGCCGGGTTCAGCGACTATGGTTTCTACGCTCAGCGTTGTGGCAGCTGTCACGGCTTAGACCTCGAAGGCACCGAAACTGCTCCACCTCTACTCGGAATACGCGACCGTTTAAATACCGAGGCCATTCTCGCTCTCCTGCGAGACGGTCGGGGACGGATGCCGGCCTTTGCCGACTTCGATGACGCCGAGCGGCAGGCCATCCTCCGCTACATCTCCCAGACCGAACCGGAGCGGGACGAACCGACAGACGAGGTCACGTACGTCCTGGGCGGCTATGTCTACCTTCGCGATCATGAAGATCTCCCAGGTAACACACCTCCCTGGGGCACATTGAACTCGATCGACCTCAACACCGGGGCTATCGACTGGGCCATCCCGTTTGGGAATTATCCGTCGCACCCGGACCTCGGTTATGGCGCCGTGAACTATGGGGGCCCCGTCGTCACCGCCTCAGGACTCATCTTCATCGCAGCGACTCCTGACAGGATGTTTCGCGCTTATGACACGCGAAACGGAGAATTGCTGTGGGAGACAGAACTGTCGGCAGGCGGGTTCTCGACTCCCGCAATCTACAATGTTCAGGGAAAACAATTTGTCGTGATTGCAGCGGGCGGTGGTCGAACGGGGCCACCCTCAGCCGCAGACTACTACGCCTTCAGTCTTCCGTAGTGCGCAACACCCAGTAACCCGTAGGGGCGGTCTTCTGGACCACCCGAATTCACCAAAGTGAGGTCGACATGAACCTGCATCGCTCGCCCCGTCTCATACTGCTCCTCGTGCTGACTGTAGTCTCTATCGTTGGGACCATGGTCGCCGCGGAACGGTCCGCGTCAACCATGACCTCTGCCGCCGAAGCGTTTCTCGAAAGCCTGACACCAGACCAACACGCACAGGCCACCTTCACCATGGCATCCGACGAGCGGGAAAAGTGGCACTTCATCCCCACCGAGATGTTTCCGCGTAACGGCTTGACGCTCGGTGAAATGAACGACGAGCAGCGCGCTCGGGCCCACGATCTACTCAGTGCCGGTCTCAGCCAGCGGGGATATCTGACGACGACCGCCGTCATGGATCTCGAAGCTGTCCTCCACGAAATCGAGCAGGGCGGCCGCATGGAACGCAATCCGGAACTCTACTTTTTCTCCGTCTTCGGTACCCCCTCGAAAGAAGGAGCATGGGCCTGGCGCGTAGAGGGCCATCACCTCTCGCTTCACTTCACTATCGTGGACGGCAGTGCGGTTGGCACATCGCCGAACTTCTTCGGCTCAAATCCTGCCCAAGTACGCTCTGGGCCAAAAGCGGGACTCCGCGTACTACGAGAGCGAGAGGACTCCGCCCGCACACTCGTCAACGCGCTCGATTCGGCACAGCGCGCCGAAGCAGTGATCGACTCAGTCGCCCCCAGCGACATCCTGACCGGCGCCGAACTGAGCGTCGACCCACTCTCCCCCGTGGGTGTCAAGGCGTCCGATCTCTCCACAGAGCAGCGAGGGCTGCTGATGGGAATTCTTGAGAGCTACACGTCCATCATGCCCGACGACATCGCCAGCGAGCGGATGGCCAGTATCCGTGAGGCCGGAATCAACGATATCGGATTTGCCTGGGCGGGACACACGGATCGCGGAGAACAGCACTACTATCGGGTTCAGGGACCGACATTCCTGATCGAGTATGACAACACGCAGGGCGATGGGAACCACGTACACTCGACCTGGCGTGATTTCACCGGCGATTTCGGGCGAGATCTACTACGGGAACACCTGGCCACGTCGCACTAGTGCTATCACGTCCACCCAGATTGCAGGGGCGTGCCTCCCAGGCAGGCCCCTGCAATGACATCGTTACCTGTCTACACGCCAGGTTTTGTGCCCCGCGCTGCCAGAGACGCACGTGCGACGCCCCCAGTGCAGGAGCACGCTCTCTCCCTCAGGCGAGAATATCGTCAACCACAACTCCGGCCACGTCGGTGAGCCGGAAATCCCGTCCCTGGTACTGATAGGTCAGTCGCTCATGGTTGAGCCCGAGCAGATGCAACATCGTAGCGTGCAGATCGTGGATGTGCACCTTGTTTTCCACTGCGTAATAACCGTAGTCATCTGTCTGTCCGTAGCTGTACCCAGGCTTCACGCCTCCCCCAGCCATGAACATGGTGTAGCCATGAGGATTGTGGTCCCGACCATTCCTTGCTCCAGCCTCTGCCCCTGGCGTCCGACCGAACTCGCCCCCCCAGAGCACAAGCGTTTCATCGAGTAATCCCCGAGACTTGAGATCCGTGATCAAGCCGGCCACCGGTTTATCGATCTCTGCGCAACTGCGTGGCAGGCCGGTGATCAACCCGGAATGATGATCCCACTTTGTATCCGGACCGTGGGTTGCCTGCACGAATCGCACACCGGACTCGGAAAAACGCCGGGCCATGAGACAGCGGAGACCGAAGTCGCGTGTCACCGGATCGTCCAGGCCATACAACTGTCGCGTGGCCTCTGACTCCCCGTCGATGCTCATCAATTCCGGCGCCTCGGTCTGCATGCGAAAAGCCAGTTCGAACGACTCGATACGCCCCTCAAGGTTCAGATCCGGACCAGTCGATTCGAGCTGACGACGTTGCCAACGCTGCAATAGATTCAGCTCAGCCCGTTGCACCTCGGATGACACCGCCTGATTGTTCAAGAAGTCGATGGTCGCATCTTCCGTCTTCATCCGGGTCGTGCCAATCGACGTGCCGTTGTACGGCGCTGGCAAGAACGCAGCGGAATAATTTTGAACACCACCGTGCTGATACGAGGGACAGATCGTGATGAAACCAGGAAGATCATCGTTCTCGGTTCCCAACCCGTACGAGATCCACGACCCCATGGAAGGCCGTACAAAACGATCGCTCCCTGTATTCATCGCCAAGATGGCACCACCGTGCGCAGCATTCGTGCCATACATCGATCGAATGAAACACAGGTCGTCAACAACTCCTGCTACATGCGGCAACAATTCGCTGACCCAGGCGCCCGATTGACCATGTTGCTGAAAATCCCACGGACTCTTGAACAAATTACCTGTCTCGTTGAACTGCACATCCGGCTTTGCAAAGGGAAGTGGCTTATTGTCGTCTCGAATGAGCAACGGCTTGTATTCGAACAAATCGTGTTGCGACGGACCGCCGTGCATGTGCAAAAAAATGACACGCTTCGCCCGGGGTGCGAAATGTGGGGATTTCGCATCCAAGGGATTCGTCTGCGCTGCGAGAAGATCACGCTGAAGCAGCGACGAGAGTGCAAGCCCGCCGAACCCGCAACCGCAAGTCTTGAGCATGTCCCGCCGGGTCCGCGCCGGTGGCTGGTAATGCGGAAACTTCATATCGCGCTCCTAATCCAGGTAGATAAACTCGCTCGCACCAAACATCACATGGCATAGGCGGGTCCACGCGAAGACCTTATCCTCCTCGTCACGAGGGGCCACGGACTGCATCTCCGCGAGAAAACCAAGGGCATCGTCGATTTCCTGTTCTGTCGGAGGCCGCCCATAGCTCTCGACAAACCCTGCCTCGATACGTTCAGCCTCGCTCGAAAATTCCCTCGCCAACAAGCGGCCTGCGAAGCGCCCCGCCTGCTCTTCCACGAACGCACTATTCATCATGAGTAAGGCTTGTGACGGGACTACCGTCGTTGGCCGTGCGCCCACCGAATCGCTCGCATTCCCGAAATCAAACCCGGCAAAAACGTCGTAGATAGCGTTACGCACGACCGGCATGTACACCGAACGGCGCGGCGCCGCGTAAAAGTTGAAACTACCGAACGTGTTCCCCTCGCTGAACACATACCCAGTCGGGTCATACTCCTCTACACGGCCCCCCATCGTGAGGTCCAACGTTCCCGCAAGCTGCAACAACGCATCACGAATCGGCTCCACCTCAAGTCGTCGCCGATTCATACGCCAGTGCAATCGATTCTCTTGATCGACCCTCGCATTCACGTCGCTGTAGGCGGTACTGAGTCGATACGTACTCGATAACAGAATCTCTCGGTGCAACGCCTTGACCGACCAGCCTCCTTCGATGAACCGTCTCGCGAGCCAATCCAGCAGCGCCGGATGTGTCGGCGTGGCTCCGGTAGTTCCGAAATTGCTCGGCGTCCCCACCAGCCCACGGCCAAAATGCCAATGCCAAATCCGGTTAACCATTACCCGTGCCGTCAGCGGGTGTTCCGGATCAGTGATCCATCGTGCCAACTCGAGGCGCCCGCTACTCCCCGTCGGGATCGTAGGCGGCGCTACGATGTGATCGGTCACCCGCAAGAATCCTCGAGGCTGCGGGGACTCCGCCAGATTCAGGTGGCTTCCCCGAATGTGGACCGGAAGGTCGACCGCCTCCCCCTCCTGGACCGACATCGCATAGGGCGGCTCTGGCGGTGACGCGGCCTTCCGCTCGTCCACGATCGCGCGCAACTGAATCAACTCGCGAACCGCAGCATCCGCATAGCGTGTCTCCTCGGTCTCTTGGTCCAGACACACAACACACAGACGCCCGTCATAGATCAAACGTCGCAGCTCTTCGAGTTCGCGCGGCAAGCGAAAATCAGCCGGCGTGAGCTCCGCCTCGTCCCTCAGTCCGAGGCGTCCTAGATGCTCGGCCCAGGCGATCTCGACCATCGCAAAAAGACCCGCATAGCGCCAGGCAACCTCTTCAAGGCTTGTCGGGACTGGCCCACGGACAAGGCTCCTGGTCAGCGGAGCAATCAAGACCTTCTCGGAGGCTATGAGCCCTCGTAGCTCTTCAGTCACCTCGCCAAAGCGCGATGGAGGCGCTGCCGCGTACGCATTCCAGATCTGAAACACGACACTTGGGTTAGCGCCATCCCCCTGCACCGGTGGCCCTTCCCGGTACTGATAGAACGCCTCAACCCACCGCTGGATCACGGTGGGTTCAAGGTCCTCCCGGCTCGCCACCCTAGCGATCTCTGCCACCGCACGTTCCTGCTCGATGTCGGTAGCGCCCCACGTGGGATACACCTCCTCCGCCGCGAGAAAATACCGCGCCAATGCATCCCGCCGCGGCTGTCGAAGAATCAAATTTTGCGCCGCAACAAGATCGTCGACGACGGTCTGCGCCTCGTCGACTAACGCTTGCGCCTCCTCGTAGGCTTCGACCGTCTTCTCCGTAGCCAGCGCTCGTTCTACCCACCGCCGACCACCTTCTCTGGCCATGGTCTTGGTCGAACGCATGATGCCAGCCAGGGCGTAGTAATCGGCGGTCGGAATCGGATCGAATTTGTGGTCATGACATCGGGCACACCCGATCGGTTCCGCCAGAAAAGCCCGCCCCACGATGTTGACCTGTTCGTCGACGATATCGATCAACATCTTGTCGACATCCTGTTCCGCCAACACCTTGGCCCCCAAGGTCAAGAACCCGGTCGCGGCAAGACGTCCGAATCGTTCCAACTCGTCGTCATTGGCGGAACCAGTCAGCAAATCTCCCGCAATCTGCTGCTGGACGAAACTGTCGTAGGGCTTGTCCTCGTTGAATGCCCGGATAACCCAATCACGATAACGGAACGCATTCGGGTGAGAGACGTTTTCGTCGAGACCATTCGAATCGGCATAGCGCGCCACATCCAGCCAATGCCGTCCCCACCGCTCGCCATACCGCGGCGATGCCAGCAACCGATCCACCACACGTTCGTATGCGCGCGGGCGAGTATCGGCGAGAAAACGTTCAACCTCTTGCGGGGTGGGTGGCAATCCCGTGAGGTCGAAGGTCACACGGCGAAGTAACTGGCGACGACTCGCCGGAGCCACGGGCACCAAACCGTCAGCTTCAAGACGCGCCAAAATGAACCGGTCGATAGGTCCCCGAGACCAGGCCTCGTCCTGTACGCGAGGAAGTTCAGGGTGGGTCATCGGCCTGAACGCCCAGTGCTCGCGCCCTGGGCCAAAGTCATAGTCGCCCTCACTCGCCGACCGAACAGCCACCACGGGCACATCGGCAGTCCGGGGATCGGGCGCACCCCGACTGACCCACCGTTCGAAGTCCGCAACGACCGCCGGCGGCAACCGGCCATCTGGCGGCATCTTGATTGGGCCCTCATAACGGATGGCGTCGATCAGCAGACTCTCGTCAGGCACACCCGGCACGACAACGGGCCCACTATCCCCGCCGCTACGCACCCCGGCGGCATCGACCAGTGCCAGCCCTCCCCGAATGCGCTCGAGATCACCACCATGACACTGGTAGCACCGCTCGACCAGAACGGGACGAATCTTGGACTCGAAATGCTCGAGATCTTCAGCCGACGGCTGCTGCCCACGTGAAAACGCGGGAAAAGCAAGTGCCAGCAGAAGAACGACGAACATACTCGAACCAAGCCCAGCAAACACCCGCCCACTCCTAAATAAGGTCTTGATCTTCATGTGCAACCGCAACGGTACTTCAGACCAACCGGAAGAAGAAACCACCAAATCACCACAAGGCCGAATGAGAAGACGGTATGCTAATCGCACGACGTAACGTCCCGACCCAACCGCTAACGGAGAACTCGACATGATACGACTCGTTCTCGCCCTTGCCCTGGTCGCTTGGGCGGCTCCAGGACTCGCCCAAACAAGTAGTTCGCAAGCCAGCGCGTCACCAGTTCTTTCACCGGTGACCTGGGAACGTCTCCTCAACGCCGCTGACGAACCGCAGAACTGGCTGATGTACTCCGGCACGCTCGATAGCCAGCGCTACAGTGGTCTGGAACAGATCCACAATCGCAATGTCGGCGCACTCGAACTGAAGTGGGCGTATCAGATCCCACAACTGGACCGCGCCGAAACCGTACCGCTCGTGGTGGACGGCGTGATGTTCATCACCGAGGCCCCCAGTAACGTGGTCGCCGTAGACGCGACCACCGGGCGCCAGTACTGGCGCTATGACCACCCTCTCCCCGACGACCTTCGCATCTGCTGCGGCCGGAACAACCGTGGCGTGGCCATTCTCGGTGAGACGCTCTACATGAGCACCCTCGACGCCCACCTCGTCGCCATCGATGCGAGGAGCGGAAACCTGGTCTGGAATCGTGAAGTCGCCGACCACCGATCCGGTTACAGCAAGACAGCGGCTCCGCTGATCGTGAAGGGCGAGGTCGTCACCGGGATGGCTGGCGGAGAGTATGGGGTTCGCGGGTTCATCGACTCCTACAATGCCGAAACTGGCGACCTTGAGTGGCGAGCCAATACGATTCCCGGCCCGGACCATCCGGACAATCAGAGCTGGGCCGGCGACTCGTGGCGCACCGGCGGTGCCGCGAGCTGGATTACGGGATCGTATGACCCGGATCTCGACCTCGTGTACTGGGGTACTGGAAATCCCGGTCCAGACTGGAATGGAGACGTCAGACTTGGCGACAACCTCTATTCCGATTCAGCACTGGCTCTCAATCACGAAACTGGTGGGCTTGAGTGGTACTTTCAGTTCACGCCCCATGACGTGCATGACTGGGACGCAATCCAGGTGCCCATCCTGGCAGACCTGACGTTCGACGGCGAAGACCGTAAGGTCATGATGTGGGCAAATCGCAACGCCTTCTTCTATACGCTGGACCGTGAAACGGGAGAATTCCTGCTGGGCACGCCCTTCGCCAAACAGACCTGGGCCGTCGACCTCGACTCCAATGGCCGACCAATTCGGGTGCCAGACACGGCGCCAACCCCGGAAGGCACCCTGGTCTCACCGCCCGTCGTCGGCGGTACCAACTGGTTCTCACCGGCGTACAGTCCGCGCACGGAGCTCTTCTACGTCCAGGCCTACGACGGCGAAGACATCTACTACAAACGGGACGAAGATTACGTGGAAGGCGACCAGTTCACAGGGGGAGGATTCCAGCGACCGCTTCCGGTGGAAAACTACGTCAGCGCCGTACGAGCCATTGAACCGCGAACGGGGGCGCTCCGGTGGGAGTATGAAATTCAGCCGCGGTCAACCGGGGGAATGCTCGCAACGGCAGGAGACCTTGTGTTCAGTGGGAGCGTGGATGGGTATTTCTTCGCCCTCGACGCCGTGAGCGGTCAAGAACTCTGGCACATGAATGTGGGGCGCATGGTGCACTCGGCACCAATTTCATTTGCGGTTGATGGTCGACAATACGTGACCATCGCAGCCGGAAATGTCGTATTCACATTCGGGTTACCGGAATAACCACGCCACCGCACAATACAGAGAGCCCGACCCCCACGAGGAAAGTCGGGCTCTCTCATCTCTCTACTGGCCGTCTGTCGACGCCGCCGCGTCGAGGACGCGCTGCCCGCCCAGTGCGTTAGGTACCGCATAATTCCCTTCGTGGCAGGCATACTCGAACAACTGGTAATCAGGCTCTTCCGTCAAGGGCATGGAGATTCTCCAGGGCCGCGTGTAGACGTTCGGGTCTTCAATATCGACCGTCCACATGATCGTGTCCTGGGACACGCGCTCGAATCTCTCCACGACGGAGAGCGCCTTACTCGTGGGAATGCCCTTCAACCGCGCGCCAGCTCCACTTGAGGCAATCCAACCACGATTGTGGAAATTCTTCGTCTCCACGACCAGCACATCTCCATCCCAGTACGCACGCGCATCTCCCATCCATTGTCTGATGCGATCATCGATGAAGGGTTGATCCGCCAATGGAATGATCCGAACGTCATGAATCATCTCGTGGTAGATGGCGATGACGTCAGACGTTTGCACGATCCGATAGGCGTTGTTGTAGCCGGCGGGAAGCATCGAGCCCGGGACGCCACGCGAGAGACAGCGATCCCACACGCTCATATGCTGATAATGATCGCCGTTGTGAGCCAGGTTGTAGGCCTTGGCTTCCAGCGCCCACTCTTTGATAGGAGCTCGCCCGCTGGGCGGATCGACGATCAAGGACGTCTGCCCCGTCGAGAGCACAGTGTCGCCGGCGTCAAGCCAGTAGCTTCCGTAACCACCAACATTCCCACCGGCCGCATACCGCTGCGCCGGAGCATCGTCTCGCGCTTGCTCGTCGACGACACGTTGCTGATTGATCGCAGCTACCTCTTCATCCGTAAGAAACGCTCGATCTCCAGCGGCATCGGGTCTCTCCATCGGCGTCAGTGTCTTGTTTCCCCAGAGTCCCTGGAGATCCGGCTGACCATCCGCGGTTCGCGGTGTCTCCCACGACGGATCGACAACCCGCTCCAGCTGGGCAATCGCCGGCGAAGCGCCGACGAGCAAACCGGCAACCATGACAATGACCACGGCCATAACGGATCGGGTGATATGTGTCTGCATACAGTTACTCCTTGGTATGTGGCTTCGCACAAGTGAACGCTTGGACGACGCGAACTGTCGTGACCCCAGCCTCCAGAACGGCGTCAATGACCTCACTCTGCGCCGCCGACGCGCCAGGGGTGAAGCATTGCCAGCACGTCGCTCTGGCTAGTCTGGCAGTGCAAAAACGAACAAATTGTTCCCGTTACTCGGGCGTAACTCAGGCGTTAACTGGAGAAAACTCGGGGTCGTCGCGGCACCGCCGGTGCTCACCGCGAGATACTGACGGCCTTCGACCGAGAAACTGATCGGGAACCCGCTGACTGGGGAGCCAAGGTTGATCTCCCAGAGGACATCACCAGTATCCTGATCGAATGCTCGGAACCGGCCATTCGCATCTCCCCCGAAGACCAACCGTCCTCCAGTGGCTACGAGCGACAAGGTTGCAGCCCGCTGCTCGTGTAACCAGGTCGTCCGACCGGTCTCAGCCGAAATGGCGTATACGGCACCAAGTTGCTCGGTTCCTGGGGCTAACTCATGACGGACAGCCAACGCATAGATTCGATGAGAGGCCTCGGGCGAGGTGGTCGCCAACAATCGCTGACACATATTTCTCAACGGGAAGTACATGGTGTTCGTCAAGGGGCTATAGGCGCCAGCTTCCCAATCCTTCCCCCCGTGCATATTCGGACACGCCAGCACCTGCTGTCCTTCCGCGCTGAAAATGACCTCGGCGTTCTCGGTGACCGTCCCGGTCACGCCGTCAATGTCGCTCACGACGTTCTGCGCAATGGTAGGGGTGGCCCAGAGGAATTCACCCGTCTCGCGGTCAAGCGTATACACGAGACCGGTCTTGCCCGGAATCCCCGTCATGACCTTCCGCACCTCCCCTGGCTGGATTCGCGGGTTGATCCAGCTTACCGCCTCTGGATCCGGTGCTACCGCGGTGTCAAGGAGGAGACGCTCGAATGGATGATCAAGATCCCAATGATCGTTCAAGTGCTGATAATGCCACCGGATCTCACCGGTCTCCACATCGAGGGCCAGCGTTGAATTGTGATACAGATGCGTATTCTCGATTCCCCCCAGCATGAACTTCGGAGCCGGTGAGGTCACTGACGTCCCCTGATAAATGAGTCGCAGTTCGGGGTCGTAACTCGCAGGCATCCAGGTTCCGACGTGCACCCGATCTTCATAAGGAACATCTCCCCATGTCTCATCCCCGGGTTCACCCGGCGCCGGAACGGTTCGACGTCGCCATAACTCCTGTCCAGTCAAAGCATCATGGGCCACGATGACACAGGACTCTGGCCCCCCGGCGGGTCGACAGCTCCGCCCCGAGATGACTTTCCCTGCCGCAATGATCGGTCCGGAACTGTGCCCCGCCGGTGTCACCTGGTAATCGAAGATCTGGGTCTCCCAGGCGATCTCACCCGTTGTCGCATCCAGACCGAAGACGTAATTGTCATCGCTCGTGTTGATGATGAACCGATCGAAGATGGCGATGTTCCGGTTGTTACGAGCATTACCACCCACGAAGTCATACACATCATCTGGCAGATCCCGACGATGCGCCCACTTCAAGTCGCCAGTCACGGCGTCTATGGCTTCGATCACGTCGCTGGCCTGCGGCATATAGAGGACACCGTCATAGGCCAGTGGCGTCCCTTCCTGACGGCCTGGCGCCAACGCCCGAGTCCACACGAGACGCAACTGGTCGACATTGTCCCGCGTGATCTGATCGAGCGGACTGTACCCCCACCCGTCCAACGTCCGCCGCCACATCAACCAATCGCCCGGCGCCGGCTCCTCGAGCATGGCATCGGTCACAGGGGTGAAGGGAGTTCCAGTCTCCGTTTGCGCAACGGCCAGCGATGGCACGCACCAGATGACCGCAAGAGCGATACCGGATACCGACGCACACCGTGCCGCATGCCTGAAAATCGTACGCACCGTCAGCATGACCATCCCAACCTCAGAGCGAGACGCGTAAATTCGCACGTCGCGCCGCCTTACGAATCGTTCGCGATCTCGTCGTAAAACGACAAGAAGTCTGCCGGGGCCTCGCCCGCCCGCATCTCCATAGCCGCTCGCGGATGGAGATTCAGCTGGCCAGTGATGTTATAGGGCACCAGCGGCCCCCATTCGACGGTCTCTTGTATCGCTGGCATCTGCTCCTGCAGGAGACGGATAACCGGACGTAGCTTGAATTTTGGATTCCTCAAGAATCCAAGCAAGAGCTCCATTGGACAATTTCCGGCGCCGCGTCCCAGCCCGGCCATCGTGGCATCGGCCCGGTTCGAGCCCAAGACGATCGCTTCGATGGTGTTCGCGAACGCGAGCTGTAAATTGTTGTGTGCGTGAATCCCGATCTCTTTGCCCGTACCTTCCATGGCATCGGCATATTTTCGATACAGCCTGTCAATCTGCTCCCTGTACAGGTGTCCGAAACTATCCACGATTACCATCGTGCCAGCCGGTGTCGGCGCAATCGCTTCGAGAACAGTATCGATCTCCTCTTCAGTGATGTTCGACACTGCCATCAAGTTGGCCATCGTCTGATAGCCCTGCTCGTGCGCGTGGTGAATCATATCCACCGCTTCCGGCACCTGATGCGCATAGAACGCAACCCGGATCATCCCCAACACGCTTTCTGTCGCTGGACCGATACTCGTCTTCCAGTCGCTCTTCCCGGCGTCAGCCATTGCCGAGAGTGTCAGTCCGATGGCTTCAGCATCATGATCTCCCACTACACGCCGCATGTCTTCCTCACGGCAATGCCGCCAGTTACCGAACCGGTCCCGCGGAAACAACCGCTCCGAGTTCTTGTAACCGATCTCCATGGTGTCAACACCGGCCGCAATACAGGTGTCGTACACCGCGCGGACAAACTCGTCGCTGAATTGGTGGTCGTTGATGAGGCCACCGTCTCGAACCGTACAATCGAGAACTTTTAACTCTGGACGATACATTAGCCAGGGGGCTTTTTCCGACGTACTCTGCTGCTCGCTCATTGCTAAATTTGCACCTATTATCTTCAGTAGAACCTGAAATGATGACAGTCTCAGCAGGAATTGACAAGCACCGCTCACCGCCCCAACGCACCTCCCACAGCAGGTGGAAACAGCTCGGCCACATCGCCTTCAAGCCGCAACGCCACCTCTGCACGACCATCATGGTCAGTTGCCCCGCGGTTCACCACGACATACGCAACCCCGCGCTGCGCCGCCGTGAGCGGAAGCTGCGCCGCCGGATACACGGATAAGGTCGTTCCCAATGCGACCACAAGGTCAGTCTCACGCACCGCGGCCGTTGCCCGTTGCATATCCTCCGGATTCAGGGACTGCCCGAAACTGATGGTTGCGGGCTTCAGGTATCCGCCACACGCGCAATACGGCGCCTGACGCATCTCGGCGAATCGAACCATATGCGCGTCGGGATCACTACGCCGGTGGCAACGCATACATTCGACAGCCGTGTTCGTCCCGTGCAGCTCCACCAAACGTTCATCAGACGTTCCGGCCAGGCGGTGGAGCCCATCAATATTCTGGGTGATGACCATACACAGCTTGCCAGCATCTTCCAGGTCCACAATGGACCGGTGTACCGTGTTGGGCCGCGCCTCGCGGAAAGAGGGCCACGCCTCGTACTTTTGATCCCAGTACTCGATACGGGCCGCCTCCGACGTCATGAAATCATCGAAATACACTGGCTGGCGTTCTTTCCAGACACCCTGCGGACCACGAAAATCTCGAATGCCGCTCGGGGTTGACACACCCGCTCCAGTGAATACCAAGACGCGCGCCGCCTCGCGCAACAACTCGACGAGGTCCATGGCAACATTCCCACTCACGATTCACCTGGGATCACGAGGGCGTAACGGCGCGCCGGCCCGCCGCTTCGCGAGCACGGCCCCACAACTCCTCTACTCTGTTCTCGGTAGCGCGAGCGCCACATACTCACTGGGCATGTCTTCCCAACCGAGCGTGACGAGAATAAATTGCTGACCGTCGATCATGTAGGTCATAGGTGCAGCCGTCGTCCCGCCGGGCAACGCCACCTCACCCACGACCGCGCCAGTCAATTTGTCGTACGCACGCAACGACTTCCCTCCGGCTCCTCCCCAAATCGGGTTGAGCACAACCACGCCAGTATTCCCTCCCTCGCCGAGAATGACCAATGACCGCGTCACGAGCGGAGAAACTCGGCCCGGCTGCCCCAGATCGGGCAGATCTAAATGCTGCAGGGCTGGATGGTCGACAGGCCCACGACCGTTCGGGACAGACCACAGAATCTCTCCAGCGTTCAAGTCGATCGCGACAAGCCGGCCGTATGGGGGTTTGAACAATGGTAGGTCCCGGGGGCCCTCGACGGCCGCCAAGGACCGCACCACGATCTCCATATCAGATCGGGGATGCTCAGACTGAACCAGTCCGATCACTGATTCGCTGTGCACCGAGGGCACGTAGAGAATCCCCGTCTCAGGATCAACTGCCGCCCCGCCCCAGTCCGCACCGCCGACAACGCCTGGCATCTGGAGGGTGCCTTGCGTCCCCCCCGCATTCTCGCCGACCAAAGAAGGCGGCGTAAACAACGGTCCACTGACGTAGCGGTCGAAGATCACCAAAGCCTCGCGCCGAAGCTCCGGGGTGAAATCGATCAGATCGTCGACGCCCGTACCCTGCTGATCGAATGCGGGTGGTTTCGTCGGAAACGGCTGGGTCGCAGCGTACCATTCCCCCGGAACGTTACCCTGAAGCACCTGACGCTCCTCAATCGGCCAGATCGGCTCACCGGTCGCCCGATCAAGGACGTAGGTAAAGGCTTGCTTACTCACAGCAGCCACCGCCTCAATCCTGCGACCGTCGACCTCAATATCGATCAAATTCGGCGCCGCCGGAAAGTCGTAGTCCCAGATACCATGGTGCACGGCCTGGAAATGCCAGACCCGTTCGCCTGTGCGCGCGTCAAGACAGACGATTGCTTCCGCAAATAAATTGTCGCCGGGCCGATAACCACCGTAATAGTCGTTTGTAGGCGTCGACAACGGCACATAGACGTAGCCCAATTCTTCATCTCCGCTCGCCCAAGCCCACATATTCGTGTTGCCGCTGTATTCCCATGAGGGCCGATCCTGATCGAGCGCAGTGAGCCATGTTTCATTTCCCAGTTCCCCGTCCCGGGGAATCGTATGAAAGATCCACAACTGTTCGCCCGTGCGCACGTCGAAACCACGCACATCACCGGGCGGCATCTCCTTCATCGCTGGCATCGTTGGATTCGTCACGTCGGAAATGGCCGACCCAATGATGATCACGTCGTTAACCACAATCGGAGGCGATCCCCAGCCGAACGTCTCAACCGTACGGTCGTCATATCCGAGACGCAGGTCCACCTCACCCCCTTTGCCGAAACCTTCTTCGCGCACCCCCGTTTCCGCGTCCAGGGCAACCAGGTACGGCCCGACAACACCGACAACCCGCGCTTCCTCGCTCCGTGGATCCATCCAGTACGCGAGCCCGCGCGTTTGCCGAACACGCTGAAATGCCTCACCGTCACGTGGAGGCGGCGCATCGTGCCACAGGAGTTCCCCCGTCCTGGCATCGAGCGCAGCAACGGTGCCGAGCCCCGTACTGATGAAGAGCCGACCACCGACCATCAGTGGCGTGTTCTGCGATGCCACCGACGCGCGCACCTCGCGGTCGCCCCGAACAACCTCTGGCAGTACAGACTGACGCCACACGATTTCGAGGTCGGAGAAATTTTCCGCATTAATCTGCTCAAGCGGCGAGTACTTTGTCCCTTCGACGTCCCGACCGTACGCGGGCCACTCGACCGTCTGCGCCGAAACGGCAGCCAGGCCTCCCATCATCAACACGCAGCTACATGCGAACACTTGAATCGACAACTTCCCGTTTGGGCTCATCCCACCATCCTTACCTAGACCACACCGAGAACACTACCCATTGCCCGGGCCACTCCGCGTATGCAGAGCACATCCAGCCCCAATCGCACACGGTACTACAGTCGAAGCACGGCGCATCCACATGCCAAGGCGTCCCCGCGTGCCGCACGTCTGCATCCCCCTCATCTCAGTTCCGCCTAGATCGTCCCCGTTGGGGCTCCGGTCACCGCGGTTGACGGCGCACGTCCACGGTAAGATGATTCCAGTTACGTGAACACGAATTTCCAAGGAGGTCACCATGACGGTCCGAAACCTGTCGCCGTCGGTCGCATGCTCGGTACTACTCGCCCTCGTCCTGCTGCCGATAGAAACGATGGCCCAATCCAACGAAGGCTCGCCCTCCCCACGCACTGCCTGGGGGGCGCCCGACTTAAACGGCGTCTGGGATTTCCGGACGCTCACCCCCTTCGAACGACCAGAAGATCTCTCTGATCAATCCCTGTTCACCGCGGAAGAAGCGGCCGCATTCGAGGCGGATCGACTCGCCGCCTTTGCCGTGCGTGACGACCAGGAACCGGCTGACGGAGTGGGGAACTACAACCAATTCTGGTTCGATCCGGGGAACAAGCTCAGCGTCACAAACCAGACATCTCTCGTCATCGACCCTCCATCTGGCCGCGTCCCTCCCTTGACGACAGAGGCCTCCGCAGCGCAAGCGGCACGACAACAGGCACGTGAGGGAATCGACCGGCACTCACCCACCTACGGCGGATGGGTCGAAGATCTTGGCTCTGGGATGTTCGCGGTACGGTGCATCCTCGGCTTCAACTCTGGCCCACCGATGACCCCAGGAGGCTACAACCAGAACGTCCAACTACTCCAGACGGAGGACCATGTGGTTCTGGTCAACGAGATGGTGCACAGTTCTCGTATCATTCCGCTGGATGGACGCCCGCACGCACCGGATGACCTTCGCCAATGGATGGGTGATTCGCGGGGCCACTGGGAGGGCGACACGTTGGTGGTTGAAACCACGAACTTCCGCAGAGAAACAAGCTTCCGGGGCGGGGTGACCACCGAGTCGCTCAATCTGGTCGAACGCTTTACCCGAGCCGACGACAACACGCTCATGTATGAAGTCACGGTCGAAGATCCCAACGCCTGGGCACAACCCTGGACATACCGGATCCCGATGGTCACGAACAGCCAGCCGCTGTACGAGTACGCCTGTCACGAAGGAAACTACGGACTCTACAACATCCTGGCCGGGGCGCGTGAGGAGGAAGCCGCGGCAGAGGCCGACTCACGTCCGTAACGTCACACGTCGACTCTAGCCGTGCTCTGGTCTCCTCGGCTTGCCCCACGACAAGTTCGTGGACGAATGGATAATGTCGCACTTGTAACCGACGCGTCTCCGCCTGGTGGGTCTGTGCCCTTCTCTGCGCGGGAAGACGGACTGAAGGTTCCAACGATTGTCTAGACGTCCAGTTCTTTCTTGTTCCGGGCCGCCGAGGAGGCAACGCCGGCCGAACGACTCGAACGTGCCGGTTCTCACCAGCGCAGAGGAGGTAACCGAATTCCCTCGCTGACCGCGTCTGCCCCCGAAACCGCGGCCCAGACCTTCCCCAGCGCCGCAGCGATCGCGAGTATCATCTCCCCCGCATTCATCCCCAGGAGTCTGCCGAGTATGCCCACCGGATCATCGTCTACCTCGAGAAGCTTTGGATTTGTCGCAGTCGCGGCATTGGTGCTCACAACACACCTAGACGCTCAAGAGTGGCCGCAGTGGCGCGGCGCCGAGCGCCGGGCTCATTGGCAAGAAACCGGTATCGTGCAGCGCTTCCCAGAAGAGGGGCTCTCCGTCACCTGGCGTGTACCCATCAGATCGGGATACGCCGGACCGGCGGTAGCCGGGGGTCGGGTCTTTGTGCTCGACTGGGAGCAAGACGCTACCTCCAGGACGTTCGACGGTACTGAACGGCTGATCGTGCTGGACGAAACCACGGGAACGGTGGCGTGGAGTTACGAATGGCAAACGTCGTACCGGAGCCTCATGAGCTCCTATGCCATCGGCCCTAGGGCGACGCCGACCGTCGACGAAGATCGCGTGTACGTCGTAGGAGCCACGGGCCGTCTTTTTTGCCTCGACGTCGAGACCGGGACCTTGCAATGGGAGAGAGATTTTGTAGCAGACTACGGGCTCTCTCTCACGCCATGGGGTGTCGCCGGCGCACCGCTCGTCGACGGCGACCATCTCATCGCGGTTGTCGGTGGCGAACCAGACGCCCTTGTTGTCGCCTTTGACAAGCACACGGGAAGAGAGCGCTGGCGAGCGCTTGAGGTCATAAGCGAAGCCGGATACGGCCAGCCGGTCATCTACGAGGCCGGAGGCGCCAGACAGCTCATCGTGTGGCATCCCACGGGCTTGGCATCGCTGGCCCCCGAAACAGGGACGCTCTATTGGGAACACGCATTTGACACAAGGGACGGCATCACGATCGCAACGCCAGTGCAGAGTGGGCCCTATCTCCTCGTGACCAGCCTCTACAACGGGTCGCTCATGATGCGACTCAACAGCGATCGCCCTGCCGCCGAGCAACTTTGGACAGGATCGAGCCGCAGCTATGAAGCCGACCAGACAGACGGCCTACACTCGATGACCACGACGCCCATCCTGGTTGGGGATCATTTCTACGGCGTCGGCGCGCACGGCGAGCTGCGGGGACTGGATGCACGGACTGGTGAACGACTCTGGATGAGCGATCAAATGACCGCACAGGCAACGTACGCCACGGCCTTCTTCGTCCGCCATGAGGACCGATTTTTCGTGAATACCGATGATGGCAACCTTATCATCGCGCAGTTCACGCCAGGCGGGTACATCGAGCAAGACCGTGTGCCGCTCATTGCGCCGACCTCCAGACCTGCGCGTGGGCACGGCCCAGATCGTCTCGTGAATTGGGTGCACCCGGCCTACGCCAACGGTCACGTGGTCCAACGCAATGACAGGGAGATTCTACGTGCGTCACTCCGCGCGGTCGATTACTAGTGAAGGGCAACCGGGGCAACCGTCGATCCGGTCGCACCCTCAAGTTTCAGCGGTTGGACCGCAAACGCAAATTCACGGACCCCGCTCGCGACCAGCTCATCGAGCTTCATCCGTTCCACGAGATGAATCCCGTTGATGACAAGCATGATTTGATGCACCGGCAGCGATAGCTCAGGATCCGGATTCGGCGCGACCTCGACCGGGAAATTATCGGCTCCGACTAGCATCGGGTCTCGTTCGACAAGCCATTCCGCTGCCGCAACGCCAATCCCCGGCCCACCGGCAGAGAACCGCTCGGGATCGGTCCAATGCGTCCCCCATCCGGTGTGAATCAGCACCGCATCTCCGGGTTGGATCGAGAGCGCAAGCGCACTGAGCGCCGCGCTCAGGTCCTCGGCAGTAATCTCGTAACGCTCGGGTAGAACCGCAACGCCCTTTAAGGCGGCGATGTCCAGAAGGATACCGCGCGTCATCAGCATGCCAACATTCTGAACCCCCAAGCGCGTGAAACCGCTCCGGGTCATCACCTCGCTCTGCTCGAAGCAATTGTAGAGACTGCCGTCGATCGTCTGATGGCCGAATCCATCGAATTGCGTACCGACCTGCCCCATTTCGGCGACGATGAGCTCTTCGTTCGACCCGCGTCGGTTACGCCCAGGATTCATGGTCGTCGGTTTCATGAAGGAATCGAAATGCCGGTCCGCGAGCGGCATCGAGGACGAAAGGACATGTCCGAGCTCGATAATTTCGCCCTGACGAATCAACTGCGTCGCTCTCAACACAGTCTCCGTTCCCATATGATTCGCCGCACCTCGTTCGTCGCCAACGCCCCAGCGGGTAGGACACCGCTCGCTGGCTGCCGGTGGCGACCATGACTGCGCCTCCACACGGGACTCTGAGACCACGCCAGCCATCCCCACAACGACCGCTACACTACATACTTGTCGTACGAATCGCATCGTATCCTTCCATAGGCTCCGAGCCCGTGCGGAGACGCCAGGACCTCACACCTCTCCCATGCATCCGGGGTGCGGATGAGACCCTGGCGACGTGACCAGTGTCGTCGCGACACGCGCGGCTATTCGGCAAGCGGATTGGGTCGAATTTGGAAGCGAACGATCTCGCTCGTGGCTCCCTTCCCACCCTCTAGATGAAAGGTCGAGCCCGTATTGAAACTGGCCCACACACCACGCCCCTTCCAGCCTGCACTCGGATCGTCAATGCGTCCGTCCAGCCCACGACTGTAGAACCCGAGCGGGTACGGCACTCGCATCGTGACCCATTCGCCCGTCTCAGGCAGCAGCGCCAGTAGTGCATCGGACGTGGTCCCGGTAGCAATCGGCACATTTTCGCCCAGGCCAAGGGCATCGAACTGGTCGACCCAGTTGTAATAGTGGTAATCCGCGTTTGCGGACCCCTCCACCCCCTTCATCCGTGGTCCGGGAGTCTGATACAACGTCCACCCTTCGGGACAGTGCTGCCCGGTCGCAGTCGGTCCTCCTCGCACACTACACCGGTTGCGATCGAAGCTCGCGAAGTGCCCACTCCCCCCTAACGCCGTCCAGATAAGCCCGTTGCGGTCGACATCGATCCCTCTCGGACCATAGCCCCAGCCATCAGGATCACCGGACGCATCGTACGGGGGCTCATACACCTCAGAGATACAGGTCTCTGGCGGGGAATCACCCAATTCCAACCGTATCAGCTGGCCCGGCACGGGAAAACGTCTTGTGATCCAGACCGAGCCGTCGGGATGTGGGATCACTCCATAGGCCCGTCGAAATTTGTCGAGGCTCCCGATGCGGGTGTCCCGCGCGGGATCAATCTCGACGTCACCCGCCGGAGACGGCTCGTTCCAGGGCTTCGTGATCCGGCCATCTCCATTTGTGTCGATGACCGTGGGGCACCACCCCTGTGAAACCTGCTCGTTCCCAGTCTCATCGTAGAGACGGGTATTCAACCACCCGATGGCTTCAGTCGAACCGCTTAGCCACAACGTGTCATTCTCATCATCGGCAAACTGCAAATGATGGGTGAAATAACAGGTGTCGATGAGCTCGAACTCTTCCGTGGCCGGATCGTAGTAAGAAATCTGTCGAGACTCGGCGCGATGTTGAATAGGGTAGTACTGCGCAAAGGGATGATCCGATCCTTCCAGGCACCAACTAGGGACATCGTTCGGACGCACCGCCTGCGTGATCCACACCCGTCCCTTGTCATCCATCATCGGATTGTGGGCACCTCGACTCACCAGGCCGGCTGATTCGTTACCCCAATACAGCGAAGGGGTCCTCGTCGACGAGCCCTGATACGAGTTCCCTCGCCGAGGGCGTTCAATACGCGTCGGCAAATCCATCCGAACGGATTCGTGGGTCGTCGTGTCAGTAATCACGAGTCCTGCACCACCGACCCCATAGATCGGTCCATCCGGATAGAGCGCCGGATTGCGCTTATCGGTGGATACGTTGTCGTGCACCATGCCCTGCGGATGCCCCCACCCCCAGGAACTCAAGACCAGATTCCGCTCAACACCCTGTGGACGCGGCGGAATCGGAGGCAACTCACCACCACGAATGCGATCGGTCCATTCGGAGTACAGCTTGATCGCACGCGGACGACCGATACGGTTGATCTCGGCCGACATCGCGGGCCCGGCCCCACCGGCCTGGATACGATAGTTCCAGGCATCCTCGGTGGAATCAAAACCATCGAGATCAAGCATTGGCATCTCACGCGTTGCGTAGTTCCCGAGTTGATGACAGAGCTGGCAGCCATCCTTCATTCGATCGACCCAGTCTGCTTGAGTCCGCATGGCTGTTCCGATCCCATTGCCGCGAGGTCCAGTGCCGGGAAAGTCACTAGCCGGCGGAACCTCCAACAGCGAGTACCAATAATTCGCTGGATAGATCTTGGCGGCTTCTCGCGGGTCAGTCGTCACCGTGGCCATCAGGTCGAGCTGGTCCCCCGGTCGTGCGAGTGTCCGATCGGAATCCACCAAACCATATCCCCGCACCCATACCTCATAGGAGGCTTGCGGAAGGTCTGGCACGAGAAATCGCCCCTCGTCATCCGTCACGACGATCTTCCGAAACGTCGTGTCGAAATCATCAGTTTCGGCCACGACCCAGACGCCGGCCTCCGGTCCGTTCCCACTCGTCACGATTCCCGCCAAGTCGTCCTCCGCAGCCGAGACGACAAACACGCCGCCCGGTGTACCCGCGCCCAACAGCATCGCCACCATCGCCGTCGCCCACATGTGGACTCTCTTGGTCATCTCGTATCTCCTCTGTGACAGCCGTGCACGCCCGCACCAGCGGCACTGTGCCACGACGGCCGTCCCTCCGGTTCTACCGCTAACCATCAAGCGCTAATAAGGGAAAGAGTGCCCTACCTGGGCCGACGATCGCAAGCGACGCCCGAGCTTATTGCAGAGTCTTCGTTCGCCAACGCCGCACGGCCGCGGCAATTTCACGGCGTGCCGCCGCCACCTGCCCCGGGTGGTGATTCACGAAATAGCAGAACACGATCGGCGCCGGTGACGTGGGCTCAATGATCCCGGCAAGAGCGACGGTATGCCTGAGCGTGCCGGTCTTCGCCGCCATCGGTGGTAACTGTGGCCACGCACCCAAAGTCCCTGTTCCAGGGCGAGCCAACGCCTCCACCAGGGTATTCCTCCAGGGCTGGTCCAGGATGTATTGGAGCACTTGCACGACAGTCGCAGGCGTCACGAGATTGGCTGCTGACAAGCCAGAACCATCCCGCAGCGACACCGCTGCATCTGGAGCATCGGCTGCCGCGACTTCGGAAACAAAATCAGAAACCACCTCAACCCCGTCGTCAAAGCGACCGCTGCCGGCCACTTCCAGGCCAAGCGTCAATGCCAACATGTCGGCATACCAGTTATGACTTCGGGACAACACTCGTGGCAGGAGCACGTCAAGGGTCTCCGAGCGAAACTCGGCCAGTACATCGCCGCCGGCCGGCTCGCTTGACACCACTCGACGCACCGTCCCATCGACGTGAACACCGGCGTCCGCCAGTGCCTCCCGCAACCGCTGCGCCACCCGAAGGTCTGGGGACGGATCACTCGCCGCCACAACGAAGGATGCCTCGCTGATGGGGTACTCGCCACGCAAGAGGAGCGTCTGAGTACCCCAGACCGGCAAGAAGTCGAGTGTCCCACGACCATGTCGCGTACGACCGGTGGTCGTCGTGTGATTGATGATCACCACCCCGTCCGGAGCTCTGACATCGGCGGGGTGGCCGACCTCCCTCCCCGGTGCCACACGAACAGTCATGGTTGCCTCGTCGAGGGCAAGCCCAGCCGGTGGCGTACCGAATCGATACGGAAGTTCCCCAAGAGAACGACCGATAGGGTGCAAACGCCCAGGAAAACGACCTGCCGCAACGACCAGATCCCCACGAATTCTGGTGAGTCCAGCCCCAGCCAATTGTGCTACAAGCGCCCTGATAGGCTCATCGGCGCCACGATCATAGACCGCCGTTCCCCAGGTCGGATCCCCTCCCGGCACGATAACGAGATTGCCGCCGAGCGTCCCATTGACGATCCGTTGTTCGGATTGGAGCCGAGTTCGCCATCGATACTCAGGCCCAAGATGTTCGAGCACGGCAGCAACCGTCATCATCTTGAGCACCGAAGCGGGCACAAACAACTGGTCTGCATTCAGTGCATCGAGAATCTCGACGTCACCACCCGCTGGCATGTGCACAGCCAGGAATCCTCGGAGCGCACGATCACCGGCGCCACCCTGCGCCGTGAGCACCCCGGTCCCCAGAATGCCCACCCAGACAGCAAGAATTCCAGAAAACCGCCTCATACAAGCGATACCAATGCCTCACGCTGGCGTTCAAGGCGTCCTTGCCGTTCATTCGCAAAGCGCTCGATTCCACGGAAGATAGACTCTCCGTCGAGATGAGCCTCGGTAATCACGTCCGACTCGTTTCCACCACTTCTCCACCGGTCATCGAAGTCCGCATAGAGCGAATACTCTTCCGTGAGTGGTCCTAAATTAGCTACAGGCGGCACTCGCTTGGTCATCGTGCTGATCACCATACAGTCATACCGCGCTGCATCGGGAAGCACGTGCCGCTGGTAGTCTTCAGATTGAAACCCGAAAAGCTCGGTGCTAATCACTGACACAATCCGTACGTTCAACTTGGCTTCCTTCAGACGGGGCAGCACGCTGACGAGATTCATCGTCGAGCTCGACCCCTGGACGAGCACTGTCCCCATGGGAGGCGTCTCGTCGTCGTAGTCACGAATGAGATAGAGCCCCTTCGCCGCAGCACGCGAGTCCGTATCGGCAAAAGTAGAACGATCGGCGACCGGAAAATCTGGCCGGGCCACGTGGATGACGATGATGCCGAGCTCTTTGATCTCGATCGCCTTTTGCACCGCAGCGAAATAACCAGGCGCAACATCGTTGTAATCCCAAAAATACAGATTAATGACATGACCACGGGGCAGCAGCGTCCACGTCTGGGGTGCAAAGATTCCGAAGTGGGTTCGCGCGTCAGCGGCGGTCTCCGGACCGGAGTGCCCAGCCAGGATGTTTAGCACCCCGAGAGGAAACGGACTGTCCTGATTCATCTGGGAAAACACACGGGCTGGCGTATACATCAACGGTGTAAACGCGCCATACGTACCGGAAATTCCCCATACTCCTGCGTAGCCATCCGGATCAGCCGATGCGTTCTGACTGACGAGACCAACAATCGTTGACGCATTGCCAGCCTCCTGAATCGCGGCTTTGAGTCTTGTACCGTACGGATTGTCGACCGGATCGTAGTGGCCAAATAAATTCGCGTTCTCGATGTTGATCGAACCGGACAGATCCGCCGCCATGGTCATGAAGCGACCACCGGTCACATAGTTGAACCATGCCCCGATCTCGCTGATCGCTCGACGGGGCCCCTTCTTCAGTCCAGGTTCCAAGAACAGTGAGATCCGACGCTTCACGGCCTCACTAGTCTTCGGATTGGTGACAACAATATCCTGAGCATCGGAGGGCAGATTGTCGACCTTGAGCCGGTCATCCCGAAAAGGATTGACCGTCGGATCGATACGCAGCGATGGGGAGTGATCAAGCTGCCCCGCAATCTCGAGCACAGTGTCGGCGATCCATGTACGGAGTCCCTCACGCCGCTCCAGAACGGACATGAGGACGTCGACGTTGGTCTTGAACTGAATGAGCCGCTCTGCCTCGGTCGCGGGCACCCCGTCACGAATTCCTTCAAACGCAACGCCGTATTTCTCCTCGAACGACGCCGCCAGCGCGAGGAAATACTCCCCGTTCATCTTGAAGGCATAGGGATGCGAGGGATACCCGACGATCTGATCACTACCGTTGATCTTCCCGTCGCGCGCAGCAGGCCACCACCCCTTTGTGGTTGGGCCGACAAGAATCATCGGCCTCCGATCGTCGACCGGCCACTCTTCCATGGCCGAGAACGCCGCAACGATTTGATCGAAATCATTCCCGTCGTCGATGGAAAACACGTTCCATCCCCAGGACACCCATTGCTGCGCAATGTTGTAGCCCGTGTACTGGTCCTTGATCACGCCGCCCAGCAGCGCATCGTCAATACCTGCATTGTTTAACGACAGCAGTACCCGCAACCGTTTGCCAACTTGTTGGGAGAGCGCAATGTGCTTCAGTTCCTGCGCATGCCCCTCGGTGAGCGCAAACTCGCCTTCCAGGGCAACAACCTTCGGTGACTCGCCCGCACCAATGTAATCCCAAAAAAGTGCCTTACCAGCTGCTGTCGCAATTCCGATCCCAGATGGTCCACCATTCACGTCGTTCGTGACGTCGGTAGTTTCGGAATGGCCGGCCAACGAACGAATGCCCCGGATCTTCGCTTGCGCGAAAAGCGGATCGTCTACGAGTCCGTTCTCCTGAAGCAACGTGTCCAGTGCGCCAGCGCCCCGGCGGAAACCCAGGGAATCAATGGGCAACATCGCCACGTGCGGATCGACCTTGAAACGCTCATCGCCGGTCGCGGTGAATTGTCGGTGCAGGGATTCGTAGAGAATCATCCAAAGGGCGTAGCAAGTCGGGATGTTATGCCCTCCCGCTAGCATGAACTTGTCCGCTACCGGTACTTTCGGGTGCCGGAGGTCGTAGCGAAGTCCTCCCAACGCCGGCCCCACGAGATGGCACGCCACGTTGTAGGGGGTATACGCCAGGGGACCACCGAAGTGGCCAGTCTGCGCATAGTTCCCCATCAAGGAGAGCTGCATCGCGGTCATGAACGCGACATCTTCAAGCCTCTCTTTTGCATAATCCGGCCGCGGAACGGTCTGGGATTCAAATCTGTCCTCGGCGGACACGGTGTGTAGCGTGGTGGTAACGGAATCAGCAATAGGTGACGTCATGAATGACCTCGAACGGGAGCCAGGAATTGACGGCTGCATGATATCGTTCGGGCTTACGTCGTGCCACCCTCAGTGAAAAACAGGAGAGTGAGACGACCGTAAAATTGACCTTCAATCAGGATGGCAGGGTGGGGCTACGTACGACGGCACTGACGGCCTCCTCCGCTATCTGGCTGATTGCTGGACTGGGCTGCATCACGGCAGGAACGCTGCTTGTGATGACCGCCTTCCTTGAGTTGGGCCTCGCACTGGCCGCACTCGGGGTCAGTCTCTGTGCGGTCGGGGCCATCGCACTCCTTCGCCCCAAAACTGACGATCCGCCTCCTGAACCGCTCTGGAACAGCGCGAAATCGACCGACCTTGACCTCCACGAGGAAGGCCTCTCCCCAACCGAGCGCGCCTACCGTCGACTACTGGGTAGTCGTGACACCACCGCCGACAACTCATTTTTTCCAACCAGCCTGACGCTCGACGACAAGGCCGCTAACCTCGGCGAGCTGATTCGGGACCGCTGCGACCACGTGTGGGAAGGCATACGGACGAGACGCTATGTGAAGCGGGACGCCGACCACGTTGCGGATCTCAATGGCGGCGCCATCTTCAATGAAATGCGCGACATCGTCCAAGAAGTCGCAACCCTGTATCACTCAAAATCCGACAATGCCGTTCTCGAAGTGCGCGCCGGAGACCTGATCCTTGCCTTACGCTCGGCGGCCAGCGACCTACTCCAGACCGCACACCAGATGCCGTACGTCGATCCGACCACTTGGTCAATTCAGGAGGTGATGACACGCCTGGAGCAGGTCTCCAAAGGCCTCGCACTCTACAAGAAACTGTCGCCCTATGAGCATTACGTCACCGGAGCAATGCTGGCCGCCCGATTCGTAGCCGGCTCAAGCCCGCTCGCACTGGCCGCCTGGACGATCGGCAAGGAGGGCGCCAAACGCGTGGGCAGCAAATTCATCAAGAGCCAGGCGGAGAGCTGGCTCAAAACCCTCTTGGAGGGAGCCATCGCGCTCCTCTATCTCCAAGTGGCCCGGACCTACGACCCGACACGTGCGTATCGGAGCCCTGAGTGGGTCGCACTCGCCGAAGCCCTTCAGGTCCACGCCGCCATCCCGGGAAACGATCGCAACCGCAAGTTGTTGCTCGACCGTATCCTACGGGCCAAGATTCCCGACGAATTCGCCAAGCTTGCATTGCTGCGGGCCCTCGCGGAAGACCGCCCTCCGGACACGCACGCGTCGACATCGACCGATTGGACGTCGCTCGCACCAACCGAGCGACAGGCCATCGCCGGACATCTGTCCGGTCTCTTCGCTTCCATGCAAGGGCTGGGCGTCCCCGCCGCGAACGACGCCATCGATGAGCTCGAATACCGACTCCAGTGGGGCGTGTCGACCGCACGAGCGAGATCTCACCACTCCCAGGGCACTCGAATCTCCCATGGCTTCACCCACCTGACGGCGATCGCACGTGCCTGGTTATCGCTCGACCGCGAAGACACCTACCGTGCCATCTGGGCAGGCTCTTTCGGAATTCTGGTACGGGAGACTCTTGGCGACACAGCCGCCCGTCGTGCCCTCTCGAACTCCGTGGCTGCCGTCTACGAGAAGGCCGCCGCGCCACCGCTACGTCCCGCCCACCCGCCTTCTACACTGGCCGGAGACGCCATGGCCGAGGCGCTCGTCACCTCGCTCGTTGACCTCCTCACAGCGAGTCGGCGGTGGCCAATCGAACACGATCACATGGTCTTGTTGAATGCATCGGTCCTTCTGACCGACGCGGAGCGCATCACCGCCGTTTGGAAGCGGTACATCGACGCCGCAACGTTCCAGTTGGGCGACCATCTCCAATTGGTCGACCTGTCAACTTGGCCACCACGGTCCTCGCCAGCGATTCTTCGACAGATGGGTCCCAATGATCGACCTGTCGCCGTACTTGAAGCGCGCACGGCAATGGCGCGTGCCTGCTGGACCCTCTGGTTGACCGACCGCATCATCATCGGCAACATTCCGGAGAACGATCTCTTCCTCGACGACGGCAACCCGGCCACGCACGGCATGGCCACCGTGCAACTCAGCCAACGTTCACAGCAGTTAACGACCGATCTTGTCGTCGGCTGCGGTTCACAGGATTTCACTGTCGTCGGTAACCCCCTGAGACGGTTCAAGCGCCGGTTCGGTCCCTTATTCGAGGCCCTGAACATGCACCCGAGCTGACAAACCAACGAACATTTCCCGTCATCCTCTTACCAGCAACCTCGCCAAGCTGCGACGCGCCATCCCAACTCGTGGTACTGTCTGAGAGGGAATAGGAACACACCGAACAACGGCCTGATGAGGTAATAACCATGATCACCCGACCACTAGCCCTGCTCGTCGCCGTAATAACCTACTCGCTGCTGCTCACCAACGCGGCACTCGCCCAAAGCGAATCGACGTTGAAGACTCCACACGGTCATCCAGACATCAGTGGCGTCTGGGACTTTCGCACCGTCACTCCGTTAGAACGCCCAGAGGAATTCGCTGACCAGCCGTTCCTCTCCGCAGAAGAGGTCGCCACCTACGCCGCAGAGCGGGTACGGGCTAACAACGCCGATCTCGATCGCGAGGCAAAAAAGCTGGTCACGACCGACCGCGGTCAGGTCAACGGAACCCGGGAAAGCCGAGATCTTGCCCTGGCCTACAACAATTTCTGGTGGGATCGCGGTACCGGAGTGGTCGAAACTCGCCGCACCTCGCTCGTGGTAGATCCACCGAACGGTCGACTGCCGGCCCTGACTGAGATGGCTGCCGCCCGACGGGATGAACGGACCCGCATCAACCAGCGCGCCACTGAAGGTCCTGAGGATCGCCCTCTCGGCGAGCGCTGCATCACCGGCTTCAACTCAGGCCCCCCGATGCTTCCGGCGGCCTACAACATGAATGTCCAGATCTTTCAAAACGCTGACTATGTCGTACTTCTGAACGAGATGGTCCACAACGCGCGGATCATTCCACTCGACGGCAGTGGTCATGGCACCGTTCCACTGTGGACTGGCGTTTCACGCGGATACTGGGAAGGAGCCACGCTCGTCGTCGAAACAAAGAATTTCCTCCGCGAGACCAGCTTCCGAGACTCGAGCAAGAACCTCCACCTCGTAGAGCGTTTTCAGCGGACAAGCGACGACGGGCTGATGTACTCGTTCACCGTCAGTGATCCCACTACCTGGACGCAGCCATGGTCGGTGGAGCTTCCCATGCAGCGGAGCGACCTTCCGATGTTCGAATACGCCTGCCACGAAGGCAACTACGGCATGGATGGCACCCTGACTGGTGCTCGGGCAATCGAACGAAACTCCGGCGAATAGCGCTTCGGCCGGACCAGGGACGGTCTGGTCCGGCTTCAACACAGATCCGAATGAATCTGCTGGGGGGAAGATGGCGTAAAGCCGTCGCCCCCCAGCAGCATGCCCCCTTGGGGGTCCACGACGGTCATATCCAGAGGGTAGCCCGGCGTGTCCACTGTTCCTTCCACTCTCGGCCCCTCGTTGGTCGCCCTCCTGGGCCCCACAAATACCGGCAAGACCCATCGCGCAGTCGAGCAACTCCTGCTCCACCGCACCGGGATGATCGGGCTTCCGCTCCGCCTACTTGCCCGGGAAGTCTATGACAAGCTCACGGTACGCGCTGGTGAACAGGCCGTCGCCCTAGTCACCGGCGAGGAAAAACGGGTCCCCGCACAACCGCGCTACTGGGTCTGCACGGTGGAAGCGATGCCACTCGATCGACGCGTCGACTTTCTGGCGGTTGACGAGGTTCAGCTGGCCGCGCATCGGCAACGAGGCCATGTCTTTACTGATCGCCTGTTGCATGCACGGGGTCGCCTGGAGACCTGGTTTCTTGGCTCAAACACGCTCCGCCCTATCGTGGCGGACCTCGTACCCACTGCGACTATCCGGAGTCATACCCGACTATCAAAACTCCAACATTTAGGTTGTCGGAAGGTCAGTGGTCTCCCGCCACGCACGGCGATCGTGGCCTTCTCCATGGCCCGTGTGTACGAACTCGCGGACCAGGTGCGTGCCCGTCGCGGCGGGGCCGCGGTCGTGCTCGGTGCTCTATCCCCGCGTGCTCGTAATGCACAAGTCGCCCTCTATCAGAGCGGGGAGGTCGACTATCTCGTGGCCACCGATGCGATCGGCATGGGACTCAACCTTGATGTGGATCATGTCGCCTTCGCGGAACTGACGAAGTTCGATGGGCGCGCCAGCCGGCCTCTCGAACGCATCGAACTTGGCCAGATCGCCGGACGCGCTGGACGTCATATAAAAGATGGAACCTTCGGCACCCTGGCCCCATCAGATTCGCTCAGTCCCGCCTTGATTCGGGCCATCGAGGAGCACCGGTTTCCCTCCATCCGGCGAGTCATGTGGCGCAATCGCGATCTCGATTTCAGCAATCTCGACGCCCTACTCACGACACTCTCCCGGCGCCCGACGCGGCCCACGCTTCGCCTCACCGCGCCGACGGCGGATGGCGACGCTCTACGACGTCTGGCCATGGACCACGGCATTCGCGAACGGGCCGATACAGAGGCCGGAGTCCGACTCCTGTGGGAAGTGTGCCAGATCCCCGATTACCGACAACTCGTCATGGAAGACCACGTGGCGCTCCTTGGCGAAGTCTTTCGGCAGCTCACCGCGCCGAGTGGCCAACTGTCGCCCGATTGGCTCGGTGGACGCATCGGTCAACTGTCTCAAACCCAGGGAGATATCGACGATCTGCTTACCCGGCTCGCATTCATCCGCACGTGGACCTATATTGCACACCGGACCACGTGGATCGCCGACCCTCCCCACTGGCAAGGCCGCACCAGGACGATTGAGGATCGGCTCAGCGACGCGTTACATGCACTATTGGTAGAACGTTTCGTCGATACGCGACGTACCGCATCCGTTTCTCAACGGCCTCGTCACGACGACAACCGCCTTCGCGATACGAGCCCTTTTGCGGTCCTCGCCCAATGGACAGCCAACCAGTCGACACCTGCGCCAGTGACAAGCTGGCTCGACGATCTGGTCGAGGCGTCACCCGCTGAGATCAAAATCGCCCCATCAGCACAGATAGTGTTCGCCGGCCGCCCCGTTGCCCGATTGACGCGCGGCGCCGATCTCCTGCGTCCGGACGTCGTGCTGCGTGACGAACTTGAGGCCGGCCGCGGTCTTCGGAGTCAAATCGCGCGACGGCTGATTGCCGCCGCCCGCGATCTGGCCGCCGAGGTACTCGCACCTCTCCAGAACGAACAAAGGGACCGGCTGAGTGGGGCCGCACGAGGCCTGCTCTATCAACTCGAGCAAGGTCTGGGGACACTCTCTGCGAGAGTCTCACGTCCCCAGTTACGCGCCCTGACCCGTGATGACCGCCAGCAGCTTGCACGGTTCGGCGTTCGGCTTGGCTATCATCAGGTTTATCTCGCTCAGACCCTAAAACCCGCCATGGTTGCACGGCGTGTGGCATTGGCCACCGCGTTCTGGGGCTCAGACGCGGGAACGACGTGGCCGGCCCCCGCCAGTGTCTCGATGCCAGTGCACGCGACGCGTCCCGCCGAGATCTACGCCGCTATCGGCTTCCCTCGTGCTGGCTCCCGAGCGGTCCGGGCCGACGTATTGGAACGCATCGCATGTGATCTACGTCGCGCAGCGCGGCAGGGCCCTTTCACGCCAGACGACCAGATCCGCCAGCGCTTATCCTGCCCCGCCACGGAGGTCGAATCCATCGTCGAAGCACTCGGATATCGACCGGTCGGTGACGGGCGCTTCGCGCGCCACCGCAGGCGCAAACGCTCGCCTGCCGCGTAGCCATTTTCCTAGCACTACTCGTCTTCACGTCCGGTCGCCGCCCGCAGGGCCTTCATACGACCACGACGCCTCTTCGTCGTGAGGCGCCGCTCATCAACACCAGGGCGAGCGGTTGTCGGTCGGCGTCGCTTGGGAAGTTGTGCGGCACGCTCAAGGAACTCGGCCAGGCGACGACGCGCCGCCTGCCGATTCTGTAGCTGCGTTCGGTGCTCGCGGCTTTCGATGACGAGAACCCCGTTCGACGTAATACGTCGACCCGCTTGAGCGAGCAGCCGCACCTTAACCTCCGGCGCCAACGACGAACTTGCCACATGAAACCGTAGCTCCACGGCCGTGGCAACTTTATTAACGTTCTGCCCACCGGGTCCAGAAGCCCGCACGAAGCGTTCCTCGAGTTCACGCTCGTCGACGACAACCTTTGCAGACAGCCTAATCATGAAAACACACAGAGGCCCGAGGGAAATAACATCGCCAAAACGATTTCCCCCCGGCATTCCGCCGGCCAGGAAGCCCTGACGGATGTCCTTGGTGCGGTCCTCATTGCCATGACACCGGGTATGTCGGAGACGACACCATAACAACCAAACGAATCGCGGTACGATTACCGCGGGAGTTCCGGAGTCGTCGACGGCAGCTGGCGTCGTTGGGTTCCTTGCTCATAGGCGTAGCCCAGACGCAGCAGCTTGGCCTCCTCAAAGGGGACACTCAGGAATTCGAGCCCCACGGGAAGGCCTCCGGTCGTGAACCCTGCTGGCACCGTCAGCGCAGGAAAGCCAGTGACTGGACTCAGGTATCGATTGTTACCCAGGGCGTAGGCATCGGTCGTTTCCGGGTTGGTGAGTACGTCAGCTGCGATCGGAGTCACCTCATGATCAAACGTGGCGTAGACGAGCGCATCGAGTCTGTGGTCGGCCAGCACTGTCAGGACTGATTGACGCAGACGCTCCCGTGCATGCAAGACGTCAAGATAGTCAGGATCATCAGGTGATTTACCGATCACGCTCATGAGCCCTCTGGCCCGCCAGGGCGTCACCTTCCCAGAGAGCAGAATCTCTCTCAGCGTCCTGGCCGGAGCCTGCCGGAGTTCAGCCAGATACGCATCAGTCGCCTGTTCTGTCTCAAAATTATTTCGAGCATATGTCTGCTGTACGGTGTCCAGGTGGGGGACAACTACGGGGTCCACGACTTCGGCGCCGAGTGCACGAAGGTCGGAGACCGCACGGTTAAATATCGTCCGTACCCGCCGATAATCATCTGATGCGGGATCGGTCTTCGCGTCCATCGGCTCGCGAATGACCCCAATACGGGCTCCGCGAAGCCCGCCTTCGGCGAGGCCACCCGCATATGACTCCGCGACACGCCCCACGGCGTAGGCCGTCACGGGGTCGTGTGGATCGTAGCCGGCGAGAACGTCCAGCAGAAGCGCAGTATCACGGACCGTACGAGTCATCGGCCCGAGCGTGTCACTGGACGGATTGGCTGGCATCATGCCATACCGACTGACCAGCGGTACTGTCGGTCGGAGTCCAACCAAACTGTGCACGGCGGCCGGTCCCCGAATCGAGCCACCGGTATCCTCGCCAATCCCCACCAACCCAAAGTTGGCCGCAACCCCGCCCCCACTGCCACCAGATGACCCGGATGGATTCCGGGTGGGGTCATAGGCGTTCCTGATAATTCCAACGCCAGAGCCGACATAGCGTGAGGCAAACTCTCCCATTGTGGTCTTGGCCAGGATAATCGCCCCTGCCTCTCGTAGCCTTGTAACGATGGTCGCATCTCGACCAGTCTGAAAGCCCGCAAATACCGCCGACCCATACGTCGTTGGAAGATCACGTGTTTCCACCTGGTCTTTGAGCAGAACCGGGACACAATGCAGCGAACCACGCGGACCGTCGGTGCTCCATGCGGCATCAAGTGCGCGGGCCTCTTCGAGCGCAGCTGGGTTTATCTGTTGAATGGCGTTCAATGATGGCCCAACTTGATCGTAGGCCTCAATGCGGTCTAGATATTGTGAAACCAATGCCTCACACGTGAGACGCCCATCCGCCAACGCACTGTGAACCCCATCGATAGTTGCTTCGAGAAGCCGGAATTCTTGAGCGTTGATCGTTGCTGTGACCGCCATGACGCTCACAATAACGGCAGCCAGCCACCAGTTCGCACCTTGCCTCACGATCGTTCGCACAGTATTCCTGGCCACGTTTTCTCCTTCTTTCAATCGAGTATCGCCTTGTCCTGGGAATGCCCCGAGGGAGCTCTCCAGGTCATTATAGGTGTCGCACGAGGGAGAACTTACCGGAGAGTTCCAGCGGAGGCGAACCCGTCCTCTAATAGCGATGCTATTCCCCGTCCCACGTGTTCGACCGCGTCTCGGCGAGCCGGTTCACTCACGCCGGAGGAACTGCGCGGCACTCCAAGGCGCGACCATTGCGGATGAACCCGCGCATTCGCCAGCACGCGAAGCACATCTCGCGGAATCCGTATCCGCCCCTCATCCACCAGCTTCCCCTTCAGTCGCAGTACATCCATCGCCGCGTGCCCGCGGCGCAACAAGGCACGTACCAACACAATCTGCCGTACCGCAAGCAACTCCAGCGTGGTTCGATCGCAGCGGAGTTCGGTGAGGCCGCGTGTACGGTCAAGCATGCGCCGTCCATGCGCACTCGCCAGGCCGAAGGCGCTGCCGATGAGCGCCCCCGCCCCCATTCCAGTTCCAAGACTCAGACCTGCGAACGCCACATCAAGCGTCAACCCAACCATCGCACCGGTGGCAGCAGCTCCGCCCGTGTGGAGCCCAAATTGGCGGAGCGCCGCGGGACTGAACAGATCGAACCCCCACACGCCGTTCTCGATCGGAAGCTCGCCACTCTCTACGTCTCCCGCGCGGAAGCGATGTAGCGCCAGAAGGCGTTCCACACATCGTTGCTCTCGCCGGGTAATCACCTGTTTGAGATCCTTCATCCGCGGGTTACGTCCAGACTCGACTGCATCACTCGGCACGACAACCGCGAATGTTGAGACATCAATCAATAGCTCCGCCACCAGCCCGGCCGAGGATCGAATCAGGTTATGCCGTTCCGCTGCACGGTCTGACATCAGCAGCTTCAGCGCCTCACCGCGAGCGTCAAGCAGCGTTCGCATTTTCTCGAAGAGTCGCTCTTCACCCTGTAGATCGAATGCGACCGTATCGAATTCCGCGACCGCATGCATGTTCACCCGCGCCAAATGGGCGCGCCAGTCTGCTGTGCGCGCCTGGCCAACGGCAGTAAAGTTAAGCACCGGCACGATCGGCCTGGCACAACGCCCGAGCACCTCAAGCTCATCGCTATGTTTTGCGAGTACCCGATCGCGTGCATCGATGACATAGAGCGCCACGTCGCTGGCCAGCACCTGACGGAGTGCTTTTCGCTCTTGGGAAAAGTGCTGAATCGCGTCGACAGAATCCAGAAATTCTCGGATAACATCAAGGCCGTCCAGACGACGTTCCCCACGTCTGGCATCAAGAGTTTCGAGTAGCCCAACCGAGTCTTCGAGCCCTGGAGTATCAAAAAGCTGAACGACCGACTCCCCGCCCGCGCGGAGCACCGCCCCCTCGACGTCGCGCGTCACCGCCGGACCGTCGACGACATCCCCGAATCTGACGTCTCGCATGAGCGTGCGCATCAAGGACGTCTTTCCAGTGTTGGTATGCCCCACCACCGCCACCCGAAGCACCGGACGCGTCACCGAACCCTCTCCGTGGCCAGAGCCACATCGAGACGGTCCCGCAGTTCATCCAACCACCGCTGGCACATGGCCCTCTGCTTCGGACCAATGACGCCGGGTTCATCTGGATCGGACAATACGTGGCCCAAAACACTAGAAATCTCTACTTCATCACGCCCCTGGAGGTGCAGGATGAGCGCAAAAAGCACGGCAGGACGGACGCCCTGGGCAAGGTCGTCCTGGACCGCATCCGCAGGAGGGCTGTCGACACCGATTCCCTTCAAGAAGGCGGCAAGACCGGCGCCGCCCGCCGCCCAAACTGGAAATACGGCAAACGCCGCAGGGGTAAGAAGCGTTCCCACCGCGAGACACCCCAACCCACCGGCCGCTGCCCCCGCTGTCATCCATCGGGAACTCGTACGAAGCTGGTCCGGTAACAGACGCCCGACCCGCGACGCACCATCACGAAGTACCCCAGCCAACTCCGGCGGAGCCACGTTTCGTACCCGGAGAAAGGCCCCTAGTGCCCGGGACTCAGACTGATAGAGACGGGCGATTCCACGATGCAGGCTGGCCTGCTGCTCGGTATTTGGCGCTCGCGCCCAGGCACCAACCGCGTCCACGATCAATGAAAAAGCCGGCTCAATGCGACGCACCCCGATCGCGGAACCACCCACCGCAAGCAACTCTGCGAATCGTGCACGACTCCCATCCGTCACATAGTCAAGGTCGAGTTCAAGAACCCGTTCTGGATCAATCCCCACCGTCCCCGCCAGATCCCTCCAGCTGGCCACACGCTCGACAAGTTGAGCCGGTCCACCTCGATGCCGCATCTGGTCCCCACCCGTCAAAAGCAAAGCCATCGGCCCGGATGTCGCAGTCGCGACCTGCGCCAGAAACACACCCATTCCACGATCCGGCGTGGTCGTCAGTGAACATGCGACCACGGTCATCCGTGGCGCATTACTCATACCGCCGAGTGCCTCCCTCACGTGATGCCGATCCTCACGGCCATCTACGAATCCCAGATCAACCCAGTCGACCGACGGCACTTCCGGTGGCCACGCGACCGGTGGCTCAATCTCAAAACCGAGAATAGCCGGGGGCCCAGTTCCGGCCGTTACCGAGGTTATTGGCACCTCGGACCTCAACACACCGATTGCGTGATCAGCCGATTTCCTATCTTCGACAACCCCGCTGGACTCCGCCTCCGGCATCAACCGTGAGCGGAGCCGATGGTGTCCCGGAGCGCTCGTATCAAGCCGAAAACTGTTCCACGCACGACGGCGCAACACGACAGACAAACCAAGCAAGAGCCCCCTCGGAACCAACCCGTAGACAAGCAAGGTCCCAACCAGCAGCCCCGACCATGCACGGGCCGCATCGGGACTCGTTGCTCCCCCTCCGCTCTCAGTCTCTACGACCTGCTGCCTCGTGGGGGTCTGAAATCCAATGGCTCCAGGGAACGTCCCAATAACTCCTGTGATCCGCTCATAGGCGCCACTTGAAAGAATTGTCGTTTCCCAGTTGAACACGTACTGCCTGGTACTGAGTAATCCGAGAAGCAGAACGAGCGCGCCCACATTGAACGCGAGCCATAGCCCATGCGTGATCGCGCTTAGGGTCCATCGTCCGACGGTCGCACGCGCGAAGACACCCGCATAGGCTTGAATTGCCGCAATGTGATGAGGACTATCGTGGAGGCGAACGGTAAGCCATCGCCCAGCGGCCAACACGGCTCCGGCCAAGGGCGTCGCCCCAAGTGACGCGGGATGAACCAGCGCCACGAACGCCCAGCCGAACAGCAGGAGAGTCTGGATTCCCAAAAGGCTCAAGAGAACCCAAAACACGTTAATCGGCTCTCCACTTGCACCGCCCAAAACGGCCCGGACCGCGCCCGCACCGGTCAACGAGGCCACGACCATCCAGCCAACCACGGTCCAACCCAAAAGTCGACGAACGGTATGTAGTGCGTCCCTGAGTGCGCTCGCCACCGAGAGCGCTGCACCTCGATGGCTGATCCTTGCCTCCAGCCTACCGCCAAGCCGGCGGGCCAGAGCCTCAGCCGGCGGCTCGTTCACCGGGAGAGCGCCATCCTCCTCGAACGCACGCACGGCCTCAGCGAGCAACCGATCGTCGGGACCAACCCCAGACACATCAGAAGGGATCATCGAAATAGATCACTCTACACATTGGGTACTTTCGGAGAGATCGACCATGGCCCGGCGAGCAACTGCACCTTCCCCTGGTATTCCACGGCGGAAGATCACCACTAACTGCATACAGAATTAGCCAGGTCTGACGAGACACGACTGTGGCGCCGAACACAGGTCCTCACATCCACACGGGCGTTCGTGCCACATCCGCGCCAAGACAACGGTGTCGCAATACTATTTTTCCGTCTACCATTCCACCATAGGAGACCCGCACCAATGGCTCATTGACGGCATTCCAGGCCTCCTGTCCACCACTTCCCATTCCGCGCGCACTAGAGAGAATACGGAACAACGAGGCGTCTCACACAATCCGCGACAACCACATTTTCGTGACGACTCGCATCGACCGCAAGCTGTTTCCTGTGTGCTCGGTTTACCCCTACCTGGCGCGCTCCCGGGACTCCTCCTCCACCGCGTCAACGGCTATGATACTCGGGGGCGCCGGCTCGCCTTGGCCGAACGTACACTCGCGCCACGCTCGGCGAAGTACTCCGCAGCCGGCGCATCCCAAGAATCGTGGGGACGTCCCGCAAGCATAGTGCGTTTCGGGAGAGACTTACCGCGAATTGCGAGCGCGACGTGACTGGAACAATCGTCAGCTGAAACCCATCTCAACAACGAGGACGCCATGGACACACGGCACAGCAAAATAAACCGGCGAACATTACTGACACTCCTTGGCTCCACCGGCATAGCGAGTTCCCTCGCAACCGGCTCGGCCCGACGTGCGCATGCCAGCATGTCTTCCGCAACGCAGGAGACGGGTATCACCCCCTTCGAGATTCGGATCGGCGACGACGACCTCGACGATTTACGGCGACGACTGATCCGGACACGCTGGCCAGAGGATTCACCCGGTGAGCCATGGGCCTATGGCACGGACCGCGCGTTTCTCGAAGAACTGATCGCCTACTGGCGAGATGAATACGACTGGCGAACGCACGAGGCGAACCTCAATACCTTCGACCACTACACCACGACCGTCGCGGGACAACATCTTCATTTCGTACATCAACGCAGTCAGAACCCATCGGCCATTCCACTCCTCATGACGCACGGGTGGCCGGGCACGATCTGGGAGATGTTGCCGTCTGTCAGAGCGCTGAGTAATCCGTCGGCCGGGGGAGGCCAGGCCAACGACGCGTTCCACATCGTCGTTCCCTCTATCCCAGGCTTCGGCTTCTCCGGCGAGCCAGCCGAAGGCACCGACATTGCTCGTACCGCAGAACTCTGGATCGGCTTGATGGATACCCTCGGATACGAACAATTCGGGGCGTACGGCAGTGACTGGGGCGCTGGTGTCACGCGGGAGCTTGGAGCACGATTTCCTGATCGGGTCCTGGGCATTCATACGCCCGGCGCTCCCCCCAGAGAGCAGCGCGAACCCTCGACCCAGGAGGAGCGAGACTACCTTGACCGCGCAGAACTGTGGTCGGTCGACGAAACTGGCTACCAGCGGATCCAGGGCACAAAACCACAAACCCTTGCCTATGGACTGACCGACTCACCGGTCGGACTCGCGGCATGGATTACTGAAAAACTCCGGTCTTGGAGTGACTGTGACGGCAACGTCGAAACCAGGTTCACCAAGGACCAGATCCTCACACTGGTCTCCATCTACTGGCACACCGCTACGATCGGAACCAGCGTGCGGTACTATCACGCAAACGGCCTCGGCAGCTCCAGGCCTCGCCGCGCCACCCGGGGACCAGTACAGGTCCCGCAGGGCTTTGCACAATTCGTGGGCATACCTTCGCGCTCCGGCCCACCCCGATCATTCATCGGCGAACTACCGGACAACGTCACACACTGGTCCGTCTTCGATACGGGTGGCCACTTTCCGGCGATCGAAGAACCCGAATTACTGGTTGGTGACCTTCGAACCTTCTTCAGACCGTTGCGCTGAACGAGTGAAGGGGGCCGGAAGCCTTGTCGGGCAAAGCATACGGGCCCCATAGCCCAACCCACCG
>CAZPZZ010000001.1:59845-88687 GCA_964591245.1 uncultured Vicinamibacteraceae bacterium
CCTCCTCCCGTTCCCTCTCCCGTTGTTTGGGGGCCTGTACCCCTTCCCCTACAAGGCTTCCGGCCCCCTTCGCCAAACACACCGTGCACGCTCGCGCGGGGCCAGCGTTCCAGCCCACTCCACGCGTCATCGGCTCACACTGCGGTATCGGCTCTCACACCGTGTAGCTCGTGAAGCGGTTCACCGGTGCTGTCGCCAAACGCCTCTGTCTCAACGCCGAGGCTATTCAGCAACGTCAACTGCAGGTTCGTCAGCCGCTGCGTCTGATCTGGATACTTCACGTGACGCCCGCTCTTGATGAGCCCCGCACCTCCACCAGCCAGCAGGATCGGCAGATTCCGAATGTCGTGCCGATTGCCTTCACTGATGGCACTGCCATACAGTGCAACCACGTGATCCAGGAGATTGCCCTCACCGTCCGGTGTCGAGCGTAGTTTCTCCAGAAAATACGCAAATAACGTCGTGTGGTACGCGTTGATCTTCGCCAGACTCTCAATCTTGTTTTTGTCACCACCGTGGTGCGAAATGGGGTGATGCGAGTCAGAGACGCCAATCTGCGGATATGTCGCGCCACTCTGCTCGCGACCAATCTGGAACGTGATGACGCGCGTCGTATCGGTCTGCAGCGCGAGCGTCTGCATGTCGAACATCAGACGCGCGTGCTCGTCATAGCTCACCGGGATTCCGGCTGGCGATTCAACAAGCGGGAGTTCCCGCCCCTGAACTTCTGCATTCTGGATCCGCCGCTCGATCTCGCGAACGGACTCCAGGTACTCGCCGATCTTGGCACGATCCCGCGCGCCCAGCTCTCCCTCTAACCGCTCGACCTTGTCGAGCACGGAGTCCAAAATACTTCCCTGACGATGCAACCTCGCCTTACGGATGGTGGGGTCGGTACTGTCAATCCCTCCGAAAAGCCGATCGAAGACCACACGGGGATTCGTCTCCACCGGCAACGGCGTCGACGGCCCGCTCCAAGCCAGCCGATTCTGGTAGGCGCAGCTGAATCCAACGTCACACGTTCCAACACCGTTGACAGTATCGGCACCTTCAAGTCCAAGCTCGAGCGACGGGAGCGGAGTGTCTTGCCCAATCGCGTTGGCCAGAATCTGATCCATCGAAATCCCGAGCTGCAAACTGGAACTACCAGTTGTCGGCAAGGGCTCGATGCCGGTCATGAACGCTCCGGCCGGCTTCGCATGGGCGCCCGAAGCACCCGAGCGAGAACGAGCTCCGGTATTGTCGAGTCCGCTCAAGACCAAGAGACGATCTCGATACGGCTCGAGAGGCCTGAGCGTCGGCGTAAACTCGAAAGCGTTTCCTTCACTGGTCGGCGTCCACCGCTCCATCACGATCCCGTTTGGTACATAGACGGTCATGAATCGGGCGACCGGACGGGCGGCAGTCTTCGCCCGCACCGTAAACGCGGGAATCATGCCGTCGAGGAGCGGTAGCGCCAATGTGGCACCAACGCCACGCAACATAGTGCGGCGAGAAATCGCTTTCTTTGTAAGGATCATGACTCGGACCTCCGCATGAGGAACGGTTGACTGTTGACGATACCAGAAATCAGTGCTGACCACGTGAGTTCGCCTGACGACGTCTGACGGCTAATCTCTCTCACGACTGGCATATCGGTATGTTCAAGCGACCGGCCGAGGGCATAGGTCAAAAGTTTCTCGGCGACGGTCTCCACGAATTGATCTTCACGCTGGAGCATGAGATTTCGCAAACCGGCCAACCCGTGCACCTCGGTGCCGTCAACCAGCGTACCTGATGCGTCGATCGGAATACCGGTATCGAAAGGCGTTCCCCCCTCGTTCGTCGCGCGCCAGCGTCCGATCGCATCATACTCTTCCAGCGCAAATCCGAGCGGATCAATAGTGCTATGGCAGGTCGCACAGACCGCGTTCGCCCGGTGTTCTTCAAGACGCTCTCGGATCGAACTAGGCACCCCGCTGCCGCCCCGCTCAGTCGGCAGGCTTGGCACATCCGGTGGCGGCGGTGACGGGGGCGCACCGAGCAAGTTATCGAGCAACCACACTCCCCGCACAACCGGTGAGGTCCGATTCGCGTAGGAGGTAATCGTCAGGATACTCGCGTGCCCGAGCAGCCCACTGCGCGTCGCGTCGGGGTATGCGACCCGGCGAAAGTGAGGACCATACACGTCAGGAATCCCGTAGTGTCGAGCCAGACGCTCATTGGCAAACGTGTGGTCAGCCCGCAACATGTGCACAAGTGGCTGGTCTTCCCGGAACTCATCTTGCAGAAACAACCGTGTCTCCTGCCACATTGCCTCACGCAGATTCTCGTCAAACGCCGTATATGTCGCCGTGTCGGGAACAGCGTTCCTGAGCTTGCGGAGCTGCAACCACTGGCCGGCAAAGTTTTCAATAAGCGCAGTCGATCGTTCGTCTGCAAGCATGCGACGTACCTGGCGATTCAACTCACCCGGCTCGGTAAGGTGACCACGCGCAGCCACATCCAGAAGTTCGTCGTCGGGAATGCTGCTCCAGAGAAAGAAGGATAAACGCGACGCCAGCTCCAGATCGCTGACAGATACTAAGCTCCCTGGTATCGCGTCAGCTGGATCCGTTTCGATCCGAAACAGAAACTCAGGGTCAACCAGCATTCGCTCAATTCCGGCCTTCACGCCCGCGTCGAACCCCTCAGCCGCACCGTCCCGGTAGAACGACAGGAGCGTCTCTACATCCTCCGAGGTCACGGGTCGCCGATACGCGCGCCGGGTCAATGTGGAGAAGATATCGCCCGCACACTGCTCATCATCAGCAACAACTCCCGTCGGCTGACAAACGAACACCGCCTTCCGCCCCGGAAGATCCGACGCGCCAGTAGGGTTGTACGGGCCGATAATTTGGACGCCCGAGACGGCCGGGTTCCCCTGCTGCATCTCATCTTGCCCGTGAGAATACGAGGAACGGTCTGGCGGAAGCTGCAGGATGCCCTCCGACATCGCAGAACGTCGATCGAACGACACACCAACCGCGTGCCGCCCACCGGTCACGGTTGCCCTTAGCTCCAAATCACGATCGGCGTTCAAGGCATAGGCTTCCCATTCCGGGAAAGAACTTGAATCGTACACCTGGTCGAACTTGCCGGCATACCCCATGGGCGGTAGCTGCCCCTGCTCCCACTCGCGTCCCACCGTAAACGTACCGAGACGCGCACCGTCGAGTCGTACGTCCAGTAAATGAGGTCGGCCGAGACCACGCACGTAGCCATACTCTTGCTTCCGCAGGCTGACCCGAATCACATATTCGCCGTCCACTGGGAAATTGTGCTGGATCGCAACTCCACCCCGCGCTCCAAACGGGAGGTCCAGACTCATCGCCTCGTCTTGGTCCACCCCTCCATGCACTGGGTAGTTCTCTGCCACTGGCCGCAATCCGAGATCCCCCACGACAAGCTGGCTGATCCGCTGAGCCGCGGTCAAATACCGTTCGATTAATGTTGGCGATACCGACAACACATCCGCAATGTTGTCAAAACCATGCTGCTCCTCGTCGGCGGGAAGGAACCCCCGCACATCAACCTCAAGCCCGAACAAGTCACGAATGGCGTTCCCATACTCGACTCGATTCAGGCGGTGAATGGCCGGCCGTCCAGGATCGGGACTCAATCGCGCCGCATGATCGAGTTCATCCTCCAGCCAGGCCACAACAGCATGTGCGGTCTCTCGATCTGGCCGAGGACGCCCCGGCGGGGGCATCGCGTCTGCACGCAACTTGCGTACAACCTTTTCCCACACCGCCGCGCCCTCATCGACGTGATCGAGATCTAACGTCTCGAGGGTCAACTCCGCGGCACGGGTCCGATCGTTATGGCACGCCACACAGTACCGGTCGAGTGTGGCGCGGACCGTCGCCGAGGTCGGTTCCACAGGCGCGACCGAGACAGACTCCACGGCGGGATGCGCGTGCAGATGCCGCTGGCCAGCGGCTACCAGCGCAAGCAACCCGACTCCGACGAGTGCCCAACGCAACATGTTCTATGCCTCCGTCACTGCGAATTTGAGAGACGATCCAGCATCTCCCTTGGTGTCGTCTCAGCGTCATTCTGAACGTCGAGATCCGCACCTTCTGCCACGAGAAGTCCGGCCACCGAGGTGAACCGATTTCTGGCAGCCCCATGCAACGCCGTATTTCCCCCGCGACCACGCTGATTGATCGCCCCGACAGCCCCAGCGGCAATCACTGCATGCACGGTGTCCAAAACGCGGTCTTCACTATTCCACTCTGCAGACACAAGCTCCGGCGCAATGAGTCGACTTCGGCGAGTCGTAGACCGGCTCAATCCCGTTCCTACCGCGGCCATCAGCGCCGTTGTACCATCTTCCAACTCCAACCAGGGATCGGCGCCCGCCTCGGCCAGCATGTCCACCATTTCCGGCTCGAGATACTTGGCCGCCAACAGCAACGGTGTCGCACCCTTCTCTCGCATCGTGAAAATGTATTGATAGGTCCATCGGGGCACCGGAGTGCTCCTTGTGAGCGGCACGTCTGGATTCGCCCCATGCGACAGCAAGCTCGCCATTAGTGAAGGCTGTGATCGCATCACCGCAGCGTGTAATGCGGTATATCCAGCTCCAGACGCGTTGGGATCCGCCCCACGGTCGAGCAACCATTCAGCCAGTCCGCCATGGCCACTCATGGCCGCGACCACCAATGGCGTATTCCCATCGCCCGCCGCCTCGTCGATCTCGGCGCCCGCGTCCAGCAAAATCATCGCCGCCTCACGGTGGCCATGTCGTGCCGCGAACAAGAGGGGCGTGAAACCACCGGCCTCAAAATACGTCGACCCCTGGGGACTCGTCGTGCTGCTCTCTCCGGTTCCACGAAGCTGCTGCACAACCTCCGTCCTGGCTGTGACATCGGCCCCACGCTCGACCAGTAGCCGGACCACAGCTGGATGTCCACCCGCAATCGCTCGCATGAGCGCCGTCTGCCCTCTCGACGGCTCCCGGGCCTCGACAGCGGCTCCATACTCGACCAGGGCACCTACGGCTCCCGCATCCCCAGTATGGACGCAACGCATGAGCGAGGTCTCACCCGAATGCAGTGTGGTGTTGGGATTCGCACCAGCCTCCAACAGACGCTGGACCACCTGCCTATTTCGGTTGGCGCACGCAACCCATAGCGCGGTTGCCCCGTAATCGTTCTCCACGTCAACTGAAGCGCCGGCACCAAGCAGAGCATTCAACGCCTCGACATCGCTCCAGTGGGCCGCCCAATGGAGCGCCGTCGCCCCATCCGGCAGGGGTGCATCGACGGGCACGCCCTGCGCCAACAACTCGCGTACGGCTGCCGTATTTTGGGCTTTCGCCGCCTCGGGGAGCCGGGTATCGGCGAATGCATTCCCACTTCCAACCAGGAAGCTTCCCCAGACGAACACCGGAATCAGGAAAATAGAGATTGCGTGCATAGTCACCGTCGTTTTCCAGCTTGAGACGCCAAACGAACATTCGTTCGTACCGCCACATATGCCAGGATCTTGCGCTGCTGTCAACTGGCCTCTCCGGACGCGACGCGTCGATTGCACATCTCTCGCGCCTTACGGAAGCCGAAATGCCAGTAATTCACCGGAATAACCGCCTCCGCTCACCGTGACCACCAGATACTGGACACCCTCGAGTTCGTAGGTCATGGGCGAACCCGTTTGCGGCGCCGGCATGAAGAGAGCCCCTACCTCATCACCGGATTGTTTGTCGTACGCACGCAGCATCGCTCCGCGTTCTCCGGAAGCCGTCGTATGCGCCTGGGCCTCGCCGGCAATCAGCAGCGTCCCGGTGACCAGAGTCCCAACGCTGCCAGGCTGCCCCGTTCGAGGAAGGTCCAGCCCCTCAAGCGCCCGATTATTCCGGATGTGATCCGGGGTCTCACCGTGAGGGATCTTCCAGAGAATCTCGCCTCGGTCCATGTCGATAGCGGTAATCACGCCGTATGGCGGCTTGAGCAAAGGAAGCCCTTGAATGGTCAACTGCGCCCGGCGGCGCACTTCCGGGGACAGTCGCGGACGCGGTGGAATCTCAAAGCTGGTCCGTCCACCACCCGCCGAAGACCCGGCTCCTCCAGATGTCCGTGGGCCGGTGATGGCATTGCCCTGAATGTAGTCCATGTCCGACTGACCGGGATACGGCGGCATCAACCCTAACGCTCCGAGCGAGCTGTTGGAGGAAACATACAGAATCCGGGTTTCTGGATCATAGGAACCACCCGGCCAATTCGTGCCACCGCCCTGCGCCGGCGCCATCAACACCCCGAGTGGCCCTTCCAGTCGGCTGACGACTGGGGGAGTAAACATCGGTCCGAGTTTGTAATGGGACGCAAGTTCCTCGGCTTCCTCACGTAGCTCTGGCGTGAAATCGATCAGATCATCGATCGTCACACCTTGCCGGTCATAGGCTGGGGGCTTCGTCGGAAACGGCTGGGTCGGCGAATACCACTCGCCCGGCACATCGCCTGCCGGGACTGGACGTTCTTCGATCGGCCAGATGGGCTCACCCGTCTCACGATTGAAGACGTACAAAAAGGCCTGCTTCGTCGGCTGAGCGACAGCCTTCACGAGCTCACCGTCGATCGTCAAATCAAGAAGAATCGGGGCACAGGGAATATCGTGGTCCCAGATACCGTGATGCACGAGTTGATAATGCCAGCGGCGTTCACCGGTGTAGAGGTCAACCGCTACCAAACTCTCCGCGAAAAGGTTGTCCCCCGGACGATTGGCCCCGAAGTAGTCCCCGGTCGCAGCCTCGACCGGCAAGTAGACCAACCCCAGGTCCACATCAACCGAGATCTGCCCCCAGACTCCAGTATTTCCGGTGTACACCGCCGAGTCCGCGAGCCACGTATCCCTCCCGAACTGCCCCGGCCTGGGAATCGTGTGGAATATCCACAAGCGCTCGCCGGTCCGCACGTCATACCCGCGCACGTACCCCTTAACGTTCGCCCGGCTGCGCGGGTTGCCCCCGGTACGATGAGCCGCTCCGACGACCACCACATCACCAGCCACGATCGGCGTTGCGTGTAGCCCCACCTCACCCGTCACGAGGTCGACCGCCTGATCGTTCCCCTGCTTCAGGTCCACCATGCCGGCGTCGCCAAAGACTGGGACCGGCCGTCCCGTCGCGGCGTCAAGCGCAACAAGCCGGTACCCAGGTGTCACGTAGACGACCCTCGCACCGTTGTTGCCATCACCCGGCCAGTACGCCAGTCCACGACCAGACAACTGACGTGGAGCCGCAGCGCCACGCTGGCCTTCGTCCACGCTATAGACCCACAACAACTCCCCTGTGGCGGCATCGAGTGCCATGACGGCACGTCGCGATCCACCGGTCGAATAAAGCACCCCATCAACCATGAGCGGCGTCGACTGGAATCGAAACTCCGGTACAGGGCCGAGGTTGTCTGTCTTGAAACGCCAGGCCACCTCGAGTTCATCGAAGTTATCGGCCGTGATCTGCTCGAGCGGCGCATACCGCGTGTGACCGAGATCGCCGCCATACGTCGACCACTCACCGGCTCGAGCGCCCTGTTGAGCCCTGGCCGAACCCGCCATTAGCAGCAGTACAGCGCACCCTGTCAGGGTCGCAACGGTTGGCTTCATGAAGGTGCCTCCAAAGTTATGAACCCACAGATTGTAGCAGGAAGACCAGACGCCGGCGGCCTGGGCGCCATTCTCGACGAGCGCGGACGAAAACACGCCAGACAAACAAAACAGCGAGAACCACTTGCGCCCATCCGCACTCCCGAGTGAACATAGCGACGGTTGTCAGCCACACTGGCTTGCGGAATACCCATCGTCACCGTGAACCGGTCTTCACCCGACGCTTCGACGAGAGAGCACATGGCCCAAGTATCAATTACCGTGAACGGGAAACAGCGAACGGCAGACGTCGAGTCGCGAACACTACTCGTGCACTTTTTGCGTGAGCACCTTAACCTCACCGGCACGCACGTTGGCTGTGACACCAGTCAGTGCGGTGCCTGCACGGTGCTCATCGACGGCCGCAGCGCCAAGTCGTGTACCATTTTTGCCGTCCAAGCTGACGGATCTGAGATCACGACGATCGAGGGATTAGCCGACGGCGATCGCCTCCATCCATTGCAGGATGGCTTCTGGGAAGAACACGGCCTGCAGTGCGGCTACTGCACGCCTGGCATGATCATGTCGGCCGTGAACCTTCTCAACGACAATTCAACACCAAGCGAACAGGAAATCCGAGAAGGATTGGACGGAAATTTCTGTCGCTGCACCGGCTATCAGCACATTGTTAACGCGGTACAACACGCCGCCAACAAGGGGTAGATTATGGCTGCGTCTCCAGTACTCCCAAAAATGGTGGGACAGCGCGTCAAACGACGCGAGGATCCGCGTCTCATACAAGGCCAGGGCACCTACGTTGACGACATCAAGATCGTTGGCATGGAGCACGTCGCGTTCGCCCGGAGTGACATTGCGCACGGGCGAATCAAGTCAATTGACACCAGCGCCGCCGAGGCCATGGACGGGGTGACAGCGGTTTTCACCGGCGCGCAAATCGCCGAAATGGTGAAACCCGTACCGATCATCACCCCGTTCCCTTCTCCTGATCATCATGCCGTCGTTGTGGATACCGTGCGCTACGTCGGTGAGGCAGTCGCCGTTGTCGTCGCGACTGACCGTTATATCGCCAACGACGCAGCAGCCGCGATTGTGGTGGACTACGAAATGCTCCCCGCCGTCGTAGATCCGGAAAAAGCAATGACGGGACAGCCGGCGCAGTTGCACGCCGACTTCGAGAACAACCTGTCCGTCGCATCTCTTCCGTCTGGCACTGGAGTGTCACCGGATGGCCAAACAGTCGACGACGCTGCTGTCGATCAAGCATTTGCCGATGCTGAGGTGGTGGTGTCGCAGCGCATGGTGAACCATCGACTCGCTCCGAGTGCCATGGAACCCCGTGGCATCGTCGTCCACTACGAGCCAGGACCCAAGAAGATGACCGTTTGGGCGTCCAACCAGGCTCCGCACCTTTTACGGGGTGCGATGGCCAGTATGTTCGATATGGGCGAGGACCAGGTGCGCGCAATCGCACCAGAGGTCGGCGGTGGGTTCGGGGCCAAGATCCAAGCATACGCGGAAGACTACGTTGTCGCAGGATTGTCCAAGAAACTTGGCATTGCTCTGAAGTGGACTGAAGATCGGTCCGAAGCCTTCCTCGCCACAACCCACGGACGCGGCATCATCGGTTACATCGACATCGCAGCAATGAAAACTGGCAAGGTTCTCGGTATGAAACTGCGACTCATCGCAGACATCGGAGCCTACAATGTACTGTTTACCGCTGCCATTCCGACATTCACCACCTTGATGGCCAACGCGACGTACGACATCCCGGCCATCCGCACCACGATCGATGAGGTCTTCACCAACAAGACCCCGACCGACGCCTATCGAGGAGCAGGACGACCCGAGGCAACCTATTTCGTCGAACGGGGCCTGGACATGCTCGCCCGCGAGTTGGGTATGGACCCCGCCGAGTTGCGGCGCCAGAATTTCATCCAGCCTGATCAATTTCCCTATGCGACTCAGATGGGCGCAGTGTACGACTCGGGCGACTATGCCGCGGCGCTCGACCGCGCTTTGCAAAATGCTGGCTGGGACAAGCTGAAGGCGGAGCGAGACCAGGCTCAAGCCGAAGGCCGATTGGTCGGCCTCGGACTCGCGATGTATGTGGAAGTCTGTGGGCTTGGCCCCTCCTCCGCGTTGCCAACAGGGGGTTGGGAACACTCGCAGGTCACTATCGAGCGAGACGGCCGCATCAACGCCACCACAGGCGCGTCGCCTCACGGCCAGGGCAACGAAACCACGTTTGCCCAGATGCTCGCCGACCAGTTCGGTGTCCCGATCGACCACGTGACCATTCATCACGGTGACACCGCCATTGCAAAGCAAGGCATCGGCACCTTCGGTAGCCGGTCTCAGGCGGTGGGTGGCGCGGCGCTTCACTTGGCCGGCGGCAAGGTCAAGAAGAAGATGGCAAAGTTCGCGGCGGCACTCATCGAAGCCCATGAAGACGACCTTGTCTTTGAGAATGGCCGCATCTCGGTCAAGGGAGTGCCCGATTCCGGTAAAACCTTCGCAGAGATCGCTGCCTATGCCTACGTGCCGGTCCCCCTCCCGGAGGGCCTCGAACCTGGCCTCAGCGAAGAGGCGTTTTTCGAACCGAGCAACAACACCTATCCCTTCGGTTGCCACATCGCGGTAATTGAAATTGACCGAGACACCGGCGAACCGACGCTGCAAAGACTGATTGCGGTTGACGACGCCGGCAACTTGATAAACCCGTTAATTGTCGAAGGCCAGATCCATGGCGGCTTGGCCCAGGGGATCGGACAGGCCATGATCGAGGAAGTCCGATATAGCGACGATGGGCAGCCGCTAACCGGCACGTTCATGGACTACGCGTTTCCGCGTGCCGCCGATCTTCCCCGGTTCGAACTGGACAATACCGTAACGCCGACTCCCGTGAATCCCCTCGGTGCAAAGGGCGTCGGAGAAGCCGGCACGCTGGGGTCGACCCCGTGCGTCGTGTCCGCGGCTGTCGACGCGCTGAGCCAGTTTGGCGTCACCCACATTGACATGATGCTACGGCCCGAAAAGCTGTGGCAGATCATTCACGGAGGCCAGTCGTGATTCCGTCCACCTTCGACTATCAGCGCGCAACGTCCGTCGACGACGCATTGGCCAAACTCTCGGCTACCAAGGGGGAGGGCAAGGTGATTGCGGGAGGGCATAGTCTGGTTCCGCTCATGAAGCTCCGGCTCAACGAACCGACGACACTGATCGATATCGCCCGTATTCCAGGCCTATCCGGTATCCGCGACGATGGTGGTGACCTCGTCATCGGCGCAGGAACCGTACACCACGATGTCGCCACCTCGACCTTACTTCGTGATCACTGCCCCATCATGGCAGAGACTGCGGCCACGATCGGGGATCCCCAGGTGCGAAATCGCGGCACACTGGGGGGCAGCCTCGCCCACGCAGACCCGGCGGCAGACTATCCGGCGGCAATGCTAGCTGTCGATGCACGGATCTGCCTACAAGGCCCAGCGGGCGCACGGGTCGTAGCCGCGAATGATTTCTTCCAAGATCTTTTTACCGTAGATCTGGCCGCGGAGGAGATCATCACGGAAGTCCGGTTCGCCCCTAAGCAAACGGCAGCCTACGCCAAGCTCTATCAACGGGCCTCTCGCTTCGCCATCGTCGGGGTTGCAGCATCACTCGACATCGCCGATGGACGCGTCTTCTCAGCCCGGATCGGGTTGACAGGTGCCATCTCCCATGCGGTTCGGCTGACTCAGGTGGAGGAAGCACTCGTGGGCTGCGATGCCACCGCGGCGTCCGTAGAGCACGCTGCCGAGAAAGTGAGCAACACCACTCTCGACGGAGTAAACGCCGACATCCATGCCAGCGAGGCGTACCGACGGGCAATGGTACCGGTATTCACGAAGCGGGCACTACTCGCCGCCTTGGAACGCGGCTAAGTACTCCAGTGGAACACGGCCACATTACAAACGCGATTTCTGACCGATCGGTGAGACGTCGAAAACGAGTTCTCGTACCAGCGTGCCTCCCCCGATGTCAGGCCGTCATCGGCTGACCCGGGGGCCACCGATTTTGCCCGCGCTCGACGTGCCACTACTTCCCGGAGACGACGAATCGCTCTTGCCGCCGCCTTCTGCAACTCACCATGCGGCACATCCGGTATCGGCAGGGGGTATGTATGGCGTATGCTTACGCTTTCCGGCAATGATGACATCGATTCTTGATCATCCGACCTCTGGCGAGCGCTGCTCGCCGGCGGCCGAAGAACGAGACACCAACCGCCAAACCTAAAAGGAGAGACGATGAGTATGAAGCGGATCCTGACACTGATGACACTCACAGCATGTGCCGTTTTGGCCGCGACAGCGCTGCCGGCGGCAGCCCAGCAAAGCGGCGAGGGATTTAGCGCTGCCGACTTTGAGTACGGCTCGCGCTTCGAAATGCCAGACGGCACACAGGCAGAGATCTGGAATCCTGCCAAGCGCAAACTCATCGCAGGCGGTCCCATGATCGGCGGCACCGTCCGAGCAACAGATCCGCGAACGTACTGCGCCATGGCTGGGGCCGGCTACGATTTCGTGTGGGTCGAAATGCAGCACGAGGCCATCTCCTGGGAACAGGTCGCCCGCTTCTGGCGCACCTGTCCGGGCCCTGCCGCCCCAGGCGTCCGCGTGGCCTACGCGGATGAGCGAGAAATACAGCACGCAACCGACATGGGCGCCGCGGTCATCGTCGTCCCAACGGTCGATAGTGTAGAAGAAGCACAAGAAGCGGTGAACTGGACCTACTTTCCACCACTCGGGCGCCGCAGCTCCGGAGGCGGACAGGGCGCGAGCGCTATCTGGAACAACGTGCCCGGCGGATATCGACAGACGTGGAACGACAACGTCGTGCTGATTCTGATGATCGAGACGCTGGAAGGTGTTGAAGCCGCCCGTGAAATCGCCAAGATTCCTGGTGTCACCGGCTTGTTCGCGGCCAGTGGCGACCTCGGAAATTTCTCGGGTTTCGGCGACGGCGACACGGAATATGACGCATTGATTACAGAAGTCTCAGAGGCCGCACTAGAAGCCGGCATCCACGCCTGTGCTCCGCTCCGCTGGGCCGACCGTGGCGCGTTTACGTGCTTCCAGGCAGGCACCGAGGCCGCTAACATCAGACGGGGCGCCCAGGCCGAGATTCAGCAGGCTGAGCAGCGCTTTGGCAATACTGGTTCAGGCGGGACCGCGACAACCCGGCCTGGAGCCGCCGGCATTCTGGCCAACATCACCGCAGAGTGCGGTTCAATCACCTACGAGGCTGACTGCTACGCCGCCGTAGGAGATGCCGCCGAAGCAGCCAGCTCCCTCTCAGCAGGCGAGCAGGGCCAGGTGGCATCGCGTCTCCGTGACATCATGGCGAATAACCCGGGCCAGGCCGCGCGGATCCGCGAAATTGCGACCGACGGCGGTCTCTCGCTCGACGCCCGGTAGACCAGGGCCCACGCCGTACCGGACAACGTGTGGAGAGCGACCATCGATCGGTGGTCGCTCTTCGCACACCCTTCCCATCACATCCCCAACGCCTCCGCCAGAAACGCCCAGGCGTCGGCGACCTCCTCGATGCGCATCCACGTCGGCTTGCCGGCGCCGTGTCCGGCGCGGGTCTCGACCCGCACCAGGATCGGATTCGTACAGCCTTGTGCCGCCTGTAACCGCGCGCCGTACTTGAAACTGTGCCACGGCACGACGCGATCGTCGTGGTCTGCCGTTGTCACGAGCGTGGGTGGATAGCACACCCCATCCGCGACATTGTGCAGTGGCGAATAGGCGTAGAGAAATTCAAACTCCGCCTCGGTCTCCACCAAGCCGTAATCGCTAGACCAGGCGCGCGCGTTCGCCGACGCCAAGTGATAGCGCAACATATCCATCACACCAACCGCCGGCAACGCTGCCCCGAATAGATCTGGACGCTGATTCAAGACCGCGCCCACCAGCAGCCCACCGTTCGAGCCGCCCTGAATGGCCAACCGCTCGCTCGAGGTGTACCCCGCCGAGATCAGGAACTCGGCGGCTCCGATGAAATCATCAAAAACGTTCTGCTTACGCTCCTTCGTACCGGCGAGGTGCCATTCTTCTCCATACTCGCCACCTCCGCGAAGGTTCGCGACCGCATACACTCCCCCACGCTCCATCCAGACCAACGTACTGACTCCGAATCGGGGTGTGACAGAGACGTCGAACCCTCCGTAGCCGTAGAGTAGCGTCGGATTGTTACCGTCGAGTTCGATGTCGGTGCGATGCGTGACAAACATCGGCACTGTGGTTCCATCACCGCTCTCGAAGAACACCTGGGTCGTGACCAAATCGTGGAGGTCGGCCGCAATCACCGGTTCACGAAAGAGCGTCGAGCGATTCGTCGACACGTCGTAGTGATAGACCTGCCCCGGCATCGTAAATCCAGACAGACTGTAGAATGTCTCAGGATCGCCGTAGCGACCAAGAAAGCCATCCGCCGTTCCGATACCAGGAAGTTTGATCTCGTGAACGAACCGCCCGTCTAGCTCGAAGACGCGAACCGTACTGTGCGCATCTTGCAAGTACGACGCAACAAACCGACCGCCAATCAGCGCTATACCCTGGAGCCGGTGCTCCGACTCTGGAATCACGACCTCTCTCTCACGACTCTCCACGTCTATCGCAATCAGGCGCCCCCGTGGCGCATCGGCACTTGTGGTAAAGAAGAGCCGATCGCCGTCACTGCCCACCAGTGTGTAGAAACCGTCCCATGCATCAAAAAGCGGCACCACAGCTACGGTGTCGTCTGCAAGCGGTCGCCAGGCGATCGCATTGGCAGAAAAGCCCTCCTGGATCTCGATGACCAAGTGACGCCCATCCTCCGTCACCGTAGCGTACGGGTTCCTCGTGGGATGCTCCAGCGCCAAAACTTCCCGGTCAGCACTCTGGACACTTCCGACACGGTGAAAATAGCTAGACACGGGTGCATCGTCGTTGGCATCACCGTTCTCATCCAACGGGTACCGGCTGTAGAAGAATCCTTGTGCACCTGGTGCCCAGGAGACACTGGTGAACTTGGTATGCTCGATGTAGTCGTCTAGATCCTTCCCGGTCGCAACATCGCGAACTCGCCACGTCGTCCAATCCGTTCCCCCATCCGACTGTGCATAGGCGATCAGCGTGCCGTCGTGACTCAGGTTGAATCGGGCCAGCGACACGGTGCCATCTTCACTAAACCCGTTCGGATCGATCAATATGCGGGGCTCGGCGTCGAGAGCTTCTGTCACATACAGCACACTCTGATCCTGGAGCCCGTCATTCCGGAGAAAAAAATATCGGTCACCAGCCTTGAACGGCGTGCCATAACGTTCGTAGTTCCAGAGTTCGGCCAGCCGCGTCTTGAATCCTTCACGCAGGGGCAGATTCTCCAAGTAGGCGACCGACACTTTGTTCTGTGCCTCAACCCACGCAGCTGTCTCTGCCCCGTCCAGCTTTTCGAGCCAGCGATACGGATCGGCGACAGCCGTACCGAAGAAATCGTCGACCTGGCCGCCTCGCCGCGTGTCCGGCGCATCGACGCCATTACGCTCCTGTGCCCGCAACGGAGAGGTCACCACCAGTACGAGTGCCGTCAACAACGACACGGCGATGGCTCGGATCGGCACGGTCGCAATCAGGCATGCGACCATCCCTACGGTCGGCTGGTCCATTACACTTTTCCTTTCTTCATGGGGCTACCCTCGTGGGGGGGACACGCTAGCGCCATCCGATTCGCTCCAGGCCCCCAAAGCAGCGCTTTTTGATCGAGATCTCGAACGCACCAGGCTTCCCCCTGGCCAGACCTTCCGCATCGACGGATCACCCCAAGATACGCCCCTCTCCCCCGCCCCCCGCATTCAGTGTGGGACGAAGCCCACCGTGCTTACGCTATCATCTCGGCGTGAACACCCATAAAACGCTTATCTTCTCGGAGGGTTGTCATGTACCGATCGGCCGCGTTTTCTACTATGCTTCTCTTACTCTCGACCACCATCGCTCCGGCGCAAACGACGGAGAACGGGAGCCCCTGGCAAACCTACGACACATCAAACGGCGAGTGGCGCAGCTACGCGGGCGACATCCGTGGCACCAAATACTCGCCGCTGGCCCAGATCGACGCCAGTAATTTCAGCGACCTCCAGGTCGCGTGGGAGTGGCGAACGGTCGACAACTTCGTCAGCCGTAGTACGCCCGAGGGCGGCGAATGGTGGGGTCCCCTCGACGTCATCGTCGATGAGCTCGTCGCGGAAACACCAGATCTCTATCGCGCAAGCCAGCCTCCCAACGGGTCGCGCCTCCAAGCCACGCCGCTCATGATCGACGACGTGCTGTACTTCAACACGCCGCTCTCTCAAGGCGTCGCCGTCGACGCAATCACCGGGGAGACCTTGTGGGTCTTCAATCCCAAAAGCTACGAAGAGGGCACCCCCACGATGAGCGCACCGTGGTCGCAACGCGGAGTGGCGTATTGGACCGACGGCGCTGACGACGAACGCATCTTCTGGGGAACCGGAAATGGATATCTTGTCTGCGTAAACGCCAAGACCGGACAACCATGCCTCGATTTCGGAACCAACGGGAGCGGCATGGTCGACGCTATGGTCGGCGTCCCCCGCGCGGTTCGCGGCGAGCGCGACTATCTGAACGCACTACCCTGGGGAATTCATTCGCCCCCGATCGTGGTTCGCGACCGTGTGATCCACGGCTCGCACGTTGCCGATCGGCGTATCACCAAGGAAGCAATTCCCGGGTGGGTACGAGCATGGGATGTACGAACTGGCGAGCACTCCTGGGATTTCCATACCGTCCCGAACGGCACCGACGAATTCGGCGTCGACACGTGGCTCAACGATTCGTGGCGCTACTCCGGGAACGGCAACGTGTGGTCAATGCTGGCCGGCGACAACGAACTTGGCCATGTGTATCTGCCGACGGGCACCGTCACCAACGACTATTACGGAGCGGACCGCCCCGGCGACAACCTGTTCTCCGAATCGATCATCGCAGTGGATGTCGAGACGGGTCAACGGCTCTGGCATTTCCAGGCAGTCCACCACGGACTCTGGGACTACGACTTCGCCACCCATGCAAACCTCGTTGACATCACGGTGGACGGCCGGGAGATCAAGGCCCTCGCTCAGGTCAGCAAACAGGGCTTTGTCTACGTCTTCGACCGGGTGACAGGCGATCCGGTCTGGCCCATCGAAGAACGCCCAGTTCCGCAAAACAGTAATATGCCCGGCGAGGTGCTCTCTCCCACGCAACCCTTCCCTACCAAACCAGCCCCATTCGATTACCAAGGTGTGACCATCGACGATCTGGTCGACTTCACGCCAGAAATCCGCCAGATGGCCCTGGACGCGGTGGAGGGATTCCGGCTCGGACCGCTCTTTACCCCGCTGGACCGCCCCATCGAAGGGGTAACCCGCGGCACCGTCATGCGACCTCCACCGTCTGGCACCGCCGGGTGGTCTGGCGCCGCGATCGACCCAGACACCGGTATGCTGTACGTCCCCTCGATAAATCAGCCCGCCGTTGTCTCACTGTACCAACCAGATCCGGCGCTGGGGGCCACGGTCGCCTACACCCACGGAGCCCCGGAAAATGAACGACTCGCTAACATCCAGGCTGGCCGACGCAGAGGCGCCCAGATGCCGCAGGGGTTGCCGCTGGTCAAACCACCCTACTCCCGAATGACCGCGATCGACCTCAATACCGGCGAATTTGCCTGGCAGGTCCCAACGGGCAACGGAGATCGGTTTCGCCGACATCCGCGGCTGCGCGACCTGGACCTCCCGCCACTGGGAGGCGATGGCACTCGCACTGGTCCGGTACTCACGGAGACGTTGTTGATTTATTGTTTGGCGGCCGGCGGAACAAATAGTGGACCGCGGCTGGTTGCCTATGACAAGGCGACCGGTGCGGAGGTAGGCTCCGTCGATTTACCCTCTGGAGCCATCGGCACTCCCATGACCTACCTGGCCGGAGGGAAACAGTACATTGCCCTGGGCATTGGCGGCGGCCCCAGAATGGTGGCTTTCGCGTTACCGGACTAGGTCAACATGCTGACTGCGGCGGTCGCGCGCGACCGCCGCAGCCTACCGAACGGAAGAACCCGGTGGGCCCACGTCACATCACCAGCCCACTAAATGTGCGCCATCAATCGATCGTGACCAGTCGGCGCCTGTTCCAATGTGGTCAGGATCATGTCCCTCGTCACCGGCGAGCGGAAGAAATCTCCGTTCTCTCGCCCGAGCGCATCAGCGATCGCATTGACCACCGCCCCAGAGCCAGCCCCCTGGGCCGCCTCGCCGATACCCTTGGCACCGAGCGGATTGAACGGATCGGGCAGGTCCGCCGAAGCCCACCGCATCGGCTGCTCATGCGGAACATCGAGAATTCCTGGCGGGCGGTTATTGTAGAAGCGCTTGGCAACCAATAGCCCCCATCGGCGGTCATATACCCATTTTTGACTCAGCGCCACCGAGAAACCCTGAATTGCCCCACCACACACCTGCGCACCGAACGTGGTGGGATGGATAATCGTCCCAGCATCACACCCGGCAGCATAATCAACGAGACGGATATCGCCGGTCTCCGTATCCACTTCGACCTCGGCGAATCCGGCAACGAAGGACATCCGCCCCCCACCTTCTTCGAAATTGTCCCGCGCCACGCCCATCAACCCTTGCCCTGCGAGGGCAGTCGCCGATGCCACGGTCATGCGGTTGATGTCCTCCGGCAGTTCATGCCCATCAAATTTCCCACCGAGTGCAATGGCTCGGTCGGCGACCTGCGCGAAACTCAATCCCTGGGAACGGTTTCCACGGCGATAGACACGCTGGCCACCGATCTCGTAATCCTCTGGAACACCACCGAGGTCATTGGCCGCGATCTCCTGCATCTTCTGACGAGCATCGAGCACGGCGGCCCAATTCGCCCGTGTATGGGCATGGGTCGTCGAACTGCCTCCCTGAACACAGCTCCAGGGTAGATGGCGGCTGGAATCTCCCCACGCGACCTCACACCGCTCCCACGGCATATCCATACCTTCGGCGACCGCCCGCGGCATGTCGAAGGTAGAACCGGTACCCAGATTCCCGATTCCTGACTGAATATACAGACGCCCATCCGGTTTCAGGACAAACAACCCGTCTACCCCTGAGGCCCCTGCAGCAAAGGTACTCAACGCGACGCCAACCCCCGTTACCTTTGTCCCCTTCCGCTCGCCACTCCTGGCCACGCGTTCTTGCCAATTGAAGATCTCGGCCCCTTTCTCAATGGCCTCTCGAGCGAAAGCGCTCGACACATGACTCCGTTCTCCGCCCAGTCCCGGTGGCCCATACACCGCTTGCCCTGCGGGAGCGTTGACGCGCAGGACTTCGACCTGATCGAGGTCAAGTTGCTTGGCTGCTTTCTGAATCACCGGAGAAAGCATGGTCATCGACTGCTCGCCACCTGGGGCCCGCTGCGCTCCTCGCGGCGGTGTATTGGTGTACACCCCGGTCCCTCGCATCCGCATCGCCAACGGTTGGTACGCGAGAGAACCAATGACCCCAACGTTCATATGGTCGCCAGAACGCCCATAGGGCCCCGAATCCCCGACAGCATGGATATCGCCCGCCGTGATTCGACCATCACGGCGCATCCCCAGCTTGATGCGAGCTTGCACCCCAGGGCGGGCCTTGCCGAACGAGGTCTCGTCGCGCCGAGTCACACGCATCATGACCGGCTTGCCAAGCTTTTTCGAAAGCAGGATCGGAATCTGCGCCTGCACATAACCCGTGGCCTTACTTCCAAACCCGCCGCCGGTGAATTCGTTGATGAGCACGACATCTGACGGCTCCACACCCGCCCAACGCGCCATCGGACCTACGGAACGCGCCGTGCTCTGAACCGACGGATAGACATAGAGCTTTCCACCTTCCCAATAGGCCAACGTGGTACGGCTCTCTAGCGGTTGGTGAGACAAGGATTGATGGTACGAATGCTCCTCGACGACCACGTCGGCCTCTGCGAACCCGGCCTCCAGATCCCCATACGACCACTCAGCTTCAGAGGTGGCATGCATGGGAATTTCTCCGGGCTCGACCCCGGCAACATCGGCCTCCGTCCACTTCAGGGCACCCAGTTCACGGCCGACCATCGTATTCCCCTCGGTACGCGCGTTCGGCCCACCGGGGCGAAGACTTTCGAGCGGATCGAGTACGAACTCCAGTGGTTCGAGATCGATCTGAATGCGTTCAATAGCCTCGGCCGCAGTCTCTTCGTCGATCGCAGCCACGGCCAAAATCGGCTCGCCTTCGTAGCGAGGCTCATCCGTCAACGCCGCCTCGTTTGGAGCCTCAACAGCTGGCAATTCGTCCGCGCGCAACATCCCCACAAAACCGGGAAGCGCCTCGGCGGCACTGGCATCCACCGAACGCACACGCGCATGCGGCATCGGGCTTACCAGTAGCTTGCAAAACACCATTCCCTCGGCACGGTGATCCTCCGCATACCGGGAGCGCCCCGTGACCTTCGCATACAAATCAGGAAGTGTGTAATTCTTACCAAGCAGTTTATAGTCGGCCACGTGGAACTCCTCTCAGACGCCTCATACTCGCACCGAGACACCGGCTGACGAGCCGGGCCATCGGGGATCCTGTCACACTCGAGGCCGCTGACCAAGCCTAGACGTAAGACCTTTTCACCTGCAACGTTCACCGACGGCCGGTATACGGAGGCGTCTTGTCAATTTCCGCCCGACAGAACACGTCTGGACAGTATCCCGGTCACCACGATGCCCGAGAGCCAAGTCTGTCTCAGCACGAACGGACCGATTCCGCCTCTGAACGTGTGGGGACCAGAAAACACCGATCGGCATGGACATTCCACAATCTCTAGTAGACTCAGTTACTCTGTATTCTGGTCAGCAAGTGCGACTCCAGCCTCGCCATGACCCAATCCGACGACCGACATCCAGTTCCCGGAGGCCCACAACGTTTGTCACTCCGGCGTGCAATGGATGCTCCCAACCGGCGAGAGGAGCTACAGCGTGGGCTCTCCACCCTCAAACGGAGCGTTTCCTGGCTAACCTGGAGTAGCCTCATCCTCCTCATCGTTCTGCCAGTTCCGGCCATCCTGCTCCATGCGCCGACACGCATGTACCTCAACATCCGGGTCGACTCTACCTTGCTGTATCTCGGACAGGGGCTTGTGGCGCTCTCCTTCGCAATCGCCCTCGTCACGCTCTGGACCCAATTTCACCTGAGGCACCTTCGCACGCTATTCGTATCCCAGATGGCAACGGCCACGCAGCAGCGGGTACAAGCAGATCACCTCTATGGCCTGTCGGTTCTTGATCCGCTTACCGGCTTGTACAACCGGAGATATGGCGAGACGCGCCTAAAAGAAGCGCTTACGCACGCAGCCGCCACCGGGGACGCCTTGCACCTCGTGGCGCTCGACTTCGACCACTTCAAAATCATCAACGACCAACATGGTCACGCCGTCGGAGATATGGCGTTGAAAGAGTTCGCGCGCCGCCTGCGACAATCCATCCGCTCCTGCGACGTGCCAATCCGAGTCGGCGGCGACGAGTTCCTTGTTCTCCTGCCGGATTGTCCCCCCGGTCGAGTGGACGAAATTCTCTCGAAGTCGACCAGATTCGAACTTTATTTCGAAAATCAGAGGATCGCCGTGTCATGCTCGAGTGGCCTGGCACGGTACCAGGTGCACGACACCCCTGAATCTCTCATCGGGCGGGCCGACGAGCGGTTGTATCGCCAGAAGCAGACACGCTCCGACGCGACGTCCTGATCGGCCTCAATTCGCAGCAATCGGAATCGGACCCGCTCGTTTCCGAACTGTTACACTGCCCCCAGTGTCTCCCGATACCCCTACGTTTGGCAGCCGCGCCGCTACCCGCTTCACCGTGGTTATCCTTGTGGGCGCAACGCTCTGGATGGTCCCGATTCCTGCCGACGTCCAACCGCGTGCCTGGCACCTTCTTGCGGTTTTCGTCGCGACAATCGTCGGTGTCATCCTCCGTCCACTGCCGATGGGAGCCATGGCCTTCGTCGCCACCGCATTTGCTGTACTGTCCGGCACGCTCACCATCACAGAGGCAACCGGCGGATTCGGCAGCACGGTCGTCTGGCTGGTCGTGGCCGCTTTTTTCATCGCCGGCGCGTTTGTCAAAACCGGCCTCGGCACCCGCATCGCCTATCACTTCATGCGCCTTCTTGGAAGCCGAAGTCTGGGTCTGGCCTATGGGCTCATCGCCACAGATTTAGTGTTGGCGCCCGCGATCCCAAGTAACACGGCCCGTGCTGGTGGAGTTATCTATCCGATTCTCAAATCCTTATGCACCTCACTCGGCAGCGACGCCACCAGGGGGACCGAACGCCGTATTGCCAGCTTCCTCACCGTAACCGCCTATCAAGGTGTGGTGGTCACGAGCGCCATGTTTCTGACAGCCATGGCGGCGAATCCGCTCGCGGCCGAACTCGCGGGCCTGCAAGGCGTTGCGGTGACCTGGCAAGGGTGGGCGCTGGCCGCTCTCGCCCCTGGCCTCGTAAGTCTCATTGTCGTCCCCGCGCTGATATACAGGCTGTACCCTCCCGAGATCACCCATACTCCGGAGGCTCCCACCCTTGCACGAGAACAATTACGGGCCATGGGACCGATGTCGCGAGAGGAGCGCATACTCCTCGCAGTCTTCGTACTGCTGCTGAGCTTATGGATCTTCGGTGGGGTACTAGGCGTGCACGCCACCGCGACAGCCATCGCCGGCGTCGCAGCCATGCTGCTCACGGGCGTCCTGGAATGGGACGACATCCTGCAAGAGCGGAGCGGCTGGGATACGCTGATCTGGTTCGCTGTGCTCGTCATGATGGCAAGCCAGCTCAACGAACTCGGGGTGCTCGACTGGTTCAGCGGACGCGTGTCGGGCGTGCTTGGAACGGAACACTGGATCCCGGCGTTCCTCAGCCTCAGCCTGATCTACTTCTACGCCCACTATTTTTTTGCGTCCGCCACAGCACATGTCAGTGCCATGTATGCGCCATTTTTGGCCTTGGCCTTAGCCGTTGGGACGCCCACTGGCCTGGCCGCTCTGGTGCTCGCGTTCTTCAGCAATCTCTTCGCCGGCTTAACGCACTACGGTACGGCGCCCGCTCCCATCCTGTTCGGATCGGGCAACGTCGAGATCGGCGCATGGTGGACACTCGGCGCTATCGTCAGTGTCGTCAACATCGTGATTTGGTTGGGTGTCGGCAGTCTCTGGTGGCGTCTACTCGGGCTCTGGTAAACCACCGGCCGAAGCAAAACTCGCACCTAGTTATCACCCAACGCAAAGACCCACAGAGAGGCGCCACGATCTGGTGGATTCTGGATCTCCGGTGCAAGTACCGAATACGCCCTGGTGAGGTACCCACCGCTGCCGACGATAACAGCGAGAAATTGCCGGCCACCAACCGCGTAGCTGATGGGTGGTGCATTGGGCACCTCGCTGAGCCGGGTCCCCCACAACCGGTCGCCTGTTCCGGCATGATACGCGTTGATCCGTCGATCGAGAGAACCCGCAAACACGACCCCACCAGCCGTTACCAACGCACCTGTGCTTTGGGGCGCCCGCTGTCTCGCAATCCAAACAGTCTCCTGGGTCTCCAGATTGATGGCCTCGAGACGACCATACTGTCCATCGCTTTCAGGGCGCGGACGTACCGTCCAGCGCACCCCGGTCGTCAGGCTACCGCGCTCTCCCTCTGCCACAGGAACGAGATCCATACAGGCTTCAATGATCGGGACATAGGCAATATGTGTCCCGGGGTCATAGGCCGTGGGCGACCAGCTCCGCCCTCCTCCAACATGGGGACAGAGCGTCTTGGTTTCCCCATCTCCGGGAATGAGTGTCGGATCCTGAGTCTTCCGTCCAGTGACCGGATCAATCGCAGTGATCCCCGTCTGGAGTCCCAGGTCCAGCGACGAGACATAGCGTCCGGTCCTGGTTTCCACAATATCGAAAATGGCCTGCTTCCCCATCGTCACAACAACGCTGGTCGGCTCGCCGTTGACCGGCAACTCCACGATCTGACGCTCAAACGCCCAATCAAGGTCCCATTGCCCATTTGCCTGGTGCTGAAAGTGCCAGACCAGTTCTCCGGTCTCTGGGCTCAGGGCGAGCGTAGTATCGAGGTACAAGCCATCGTTGTTGATCTCGGGATGTATCACCAGATCGCGAAGTGGCGCCGTGTCGTAGGTGTTCCCTGGCCCGAAAAACGCCAAGTTGTGTACGGGGTCATAACTCCCTGGCACCCAGACAGACCCGCCGTTACGTGCCGCGTGGGGGATTCCGTTCCAGGTATGTCCGCCAGGTTCTTCTGGACCAGGAATGGTGCCAAAACGCCACGCCTCATCCCCAGTCTCAGCATCCAACCCGACGACATAGTTGCCCCCGCCGTGCCGGCCGGTCGTACCCACCATGACCATGCCGCGCGCGACCAACGTGCCTCCCGTCATCCTCAGCCCCGCCTCGAGGTCACCAACTTGTTGATCCCAGATCAGGTCCCCTGTCTTCACATCGAGAGAGACGACATGCGCATCGGAAGTCGGAACATAGAGGCGCTCGCCATAGATCGACATGCCACGCTTGAGACTTGGTGACACAGTCCGCGGGAGACGACGGGTGTACTGCCAGAGTAGATCGCCACTCGCGGCATCAAGTGCCTGCACCTTGTCACCATAGCCATGCACGAAAAGTACGCCATCGTGAACGATCGGTGTCGACTCGTTCGGGCCCAGCGGCAGCGCCCACGACCAGACCATCCGTAGGTCATCAACATTGTCCGCGGTAATCTGCTGAAGCGGACTGAAACCAGACGCGTCGTACGTACGGCGCCAGAGCAACCAATCTTCCTCCGGTGGATCGATCAGCATCGCATCCGTCACAGGGGCAATCGCTGTCAGGGGGGTAGACCGGACCGGCCATGGAGGCAGTGACGCCCCCGGAGACAATCCGCCGCCTTGCGAGATCCATCCAGGCGACAGACTCACGAGTTGCTCAGGATCGGCTGGCAACACCGTCTGGCCGGGTTCGACACCGTTCTCTTGAAGGATCAGCGCCACGAGCTGTGCCACCGCATCATCCCCGAGCGTCCCAGGCCGGTCCTGCGGCATGGTGGTCGCCGTCACCGTGAAGAGCGCCTCGAGAGAACGTGGAAGCCACGTCTCGCGAAATACGACTCCCTTCAGCGGGGGCGCAAATGGGCCATCGTCCAAGTTCACGCCATGACAGGAGGCACACTCCTGGGCATAAAGCCTGAAACCAGCGTCGGCTTGCTCCGCAGTGTAGCTTGCGGGCTCCCGCCGCGGCTGCGCCAAGAGATCGGCCGACAGCAGCCCGCCCCCGGCAAGGCATACCAGCGTGATGATGATGCCCAATATCAGTCGCACCTGTGTCTTGAGGGGAACGGCTACCATACTCCCCGTAATGCAGTGCTGCCTCATGCCCATCGCCTCATTCCTGCATTCGCGCCGCACAGGCTCTCCACGCTCTCGACTCATGGGCAAGAGACGACCGAAAAATTCATTCGCTCTTCCTCCGGCGTCAATCCGGTCCTGCCACTCGCCGCGTGCCCCCCAACGCGCTATCTGGCACCGCCGCCACCAGTGGTTGTGTCCAACGAGAAAGGATCCGGACCGTTTCCTGCAGCAAAATCCTGCTCAAGAAGGCGGGCTCCGATGAACATTGCCGCCAGTCCATAGTTCCCTTCATGGCACCGTGGCTCGTAGTAGATCCGATTCTGCTCGTCGCTTTGCCGTTTGAGTTCTTGCCGGACAGTCCATGGTGCCGTCCACACGGTGTCGTCTTCGATCGTCACTTCGTAGGCGAGGGTTTCATCGTCAATCCGGGTATAGCGCTCAAGCAATCGACGATGCTCACTTGCCGCCCTGAAAGGAAATTTCGGAGAAAAATTCGTGGTCTCAATGACCAGCGTCTCTCCTTCCCAATGGCCACGTGAATCTCCATGGCGTAGCTGCACCAGGGCGGAGGGGTGGTCTCCGTTGAGATTAACAAGACGCTGGAACCCCTGCCCCTGGCCAGTATCAAAGGCGATAGCCACTGAATCTTCGCCTTGCACGATGCGCCGGAACCCGTTCAAATCAGGCGTCGTGCCCAACATGCACCGGTCTCCCAAACTCTGATCCTCGGGCCCATCGTGACGATTCATCCGAAGGGTGTTGTAGAAGGGAGCAACGTCAAACCGACGCGGGGAGACCGCCCCAAATTCTCCACCTTCGCACGCGGCTGCCCCCTGTTCGCACGTGGGCGTGTTCCGCATGAGCATGGTCCGCCAATCACGGCGGAGCGCCTGCGCTGCCTGGGCCGCCCGGGTGAATGAGGGGATCCGACCATTGGGCGGGTCTACGACCAATGACGTCCGGGGACCCGCCGGCTTCACAGATGTATAGACGGCGTTGTACGCCCCGGAGACGTCCTGAGGACTCCCTGGTGGGCCCCGTCGGTCCCGCCCGGTGTCCCCCGTCCTCGCCTGATCGAGTGCGGCTCGTTCTTCCGCTGTTGCAAATTCCCGGTCACCCAAAGCAGGATCCCGCTGAAGCGGCGTCGCATAGACGTCGAGCCAGATGCCTTCCAGATTCGGGTGTCCCCAAGGTGTCGTGCTCTCGGCTTGGCCCTTGACCGGCACAGCGCTGAGTTGAAGCACCACTACAAGTGTCGCAAACGCAACAGCTACACCGAACGACTCGGCCAGTCGTCTCTTCATCGTCTCAACCTTCCTGAGCCAGTCGATTGGGTTACCAGCATCCTGGTGATGATTCTCAATGGATGTTGCGTCAATGATAGTGCTCCGTGTGACCTGGGACAACAGACACCATCATTCGTATCTCCAGGTTCTACAATGCAGCTGGTAATGATGACGGTGCTTCCGGCTCTCACGTCGACCACGCGGCCCACACCTCAAACACGGCGGATCTCGCCCGTCACCGCCACCGGCGTCGTGTTGGGCCTAGCTGGGGCGCTGTTGGTCTGTGGCCTACTGGACCATGCTCGCTTCAGTCCGACGTTTACCCTGTCCTTCATCGCACCAGCGAGCCTGCTCTCCCTATGGGGAGCAGCCCTGTGCTGGTTGGCGCCCAGAACTGGCCGTACGCTCAACGTGGTTGTTTCCGTACGCCCGCAGCACTACATACAGGCACTCACCCAAGTCGTCTTCCTCTTGTATTGGGGTTGGTTTTGGCGGCCCGTGTACGACATGGTCTGGCTCATCACCGCCCAGCTGATCTTTGCCTACGCATTCGAGCTGTTGTTCTGCTGGTCACGACAACACACCTACCATCTCGGTTTCGGTCCGTTCCCCGTCATCTTCAGCATCAATCTCTTCCTCTGGTTCGAACGCGACTGGTTCTACCTGCAGTTCTTACTCGTGGCACTGGGCTTTGCCGTCAAAGCGCTGATTCGCTGGAAGCACCGTGGGCGGTTAGTCCACATCTTCAACCCGTCCTCGTTTCCACTCGCCGTTTTCTCGCTCGCGTTGATCCTCACCGGCACCAGCGATCTCACGTGGGGACAAGACATCGCCACGACCCAGTTCTACCCACCTCACGTCTATCTCGTCCTGTTTCTCATCGGGCTTCCCGGTCAGCTACTCTTCGGCGTGACCTCGATGACCATGTCCGCAGTCGTGGTCACGTATCTCTGTGGCTTGCTCTACTACGGCATTACCGGCGTCTACTTTTTCTACGACTCCTATATCCCGATCGCCGTCTTCCTCGGGATGCACCTGCTCTTCACCGACCCCTCCACCGCACCGCGCACCGAACTGGGGCGTATTTGCTTCGGGGCACTTTACGGGCTGAGCACCATGGTTCTGTATGCACTGCTGCTGCGGGCCGGCGTTCCGCCCTTCTACGACAAGTTGCTACAGGTGCCGCTCCTGAATCTTTCAATTCGACTATTGGACCGTCTGGCTGCCGCCAAATGGCTCCGAACCATCACGCCAGTCTCATCGAGCTCGGCCCTCCGCCCCCGTCAACGCCATCTCGCCTATGTGATGGCCTGGCTGCTGGTCTTCAGTGTCTTGAGCGCAACACATAGCGTGGGCGACCACCACCCCGGACAATTCATCCCGTTCTGGCAACAGGCCTGTCGCGCCGAGCGCCCGCACGCCTGTGCATATCTCACCAACACGCAGCTACGACTCTGCCGGGCTGGGTCTGGATGGGCCTGTAACGAAGCGGGTATCAGGCAGACCTCTTCTTCACGCCTGGCTCAGCCCTCATCTGACTTCAATGGCGCGGGGGGACTCTTTGATCGGGGATGTGCCCTCGGGTTCACACCGGCCTGTCAGAACCAGGCGCCCCTCACTCGGTCACAAGAAACACGGCGAGTCCCGACCTCTGGCACACCCACGCTCGACGACTACCCGATCCTCCTTCGCGGCACAAAACGCCCCATCACGACACAAGCACCTGACGTCCTTTTCGCGTTGGCATGCCGACAAGGGTGGCCAGACACCTGCGGGACCGGGACACGCCCAGCACCCAACTAGCATGACCGACACTCAATAGACCGCCTCGCGTCCCCCTCGGACACTTTGACACGGTGCCACGCCGATCGTATAGTCAGGTGAATCCAGGAGAAGAATCATGAAGCGACGATTACTTGAGTCGCTCGGCGTCGCGACGGCACTGGCCGTCGTTATAGGGCTGCTGCAGAGCACAACCGCCCCAGTAGCAGGCCAGGCGCCAAGCACGAACCCTTGGGGGCATCCGAACCTTGAAGGCATCTGGTTGGATGTCTACACGACGCCCTTCGAACGGCCCATCGAATTCGCCGATCGCGAGTTCTTTTCCGATGACGAGCGCGCGGCACGAGACCAGGCTCGCATGGGCAACCCGGGACGAAACCTTCGCGGCGACGATGGCCGCCGCGATGTTGCCGGGGCCTACAATGCGGTCTATACGTCGGCCAAACCCGCCGGTCCACGGACATCACTCGTCGTGGATCCTCCGACCGGCCAACTTCCGCCCCTGACCGACGAGGCAGAACAGCGTATCGCCCTCGAACGCGCATGGCGCCTCATGCTCCTGCGCAACACGGAAACCTGCCGCATTAGCGCAGGTGGCTGTGTCGACGGCGAGTATGGCCCGCCATCGCCTCGCCGTTTCGATGTGACTCCGTTCTACAACA
>CAZPZZ010000002.1:0-86735 GCA_964591245.1 uncultured Vicinamibacteraceae bacterium
GAGGAAACGAGAATTTCATCCGCGATCCCTACCCGTCGGTCACCGAGGCCTTGTCCATTTTTGCCAAGGATCCGCTGCTGCATCAACCCGGTACGGCCTACGCATATACGAGCCATGGATTCAATCTGCTCAGCGCTGTTATCGAGGGAGCAGCCGGCACCGATTTTCTCTCGTTCATGCGGGAGACGGTCTTTGGTGTGCTGGGCATGCACGACACCGTTGCGGATCACGTCACTCGCATCATTCCGCAACGGACGAGTTACTACGTGCGTGATGATGCCGGGCGGATTGTGAATGCTCCTTTCGTGAACAATAGCTACAAGTGGGCAGGTGGGGGATTTCTGTCGACTACTGAGGATGTCCTGCGGTTCGCGAATGCCCATCTGGTCGACGGGTTCTTGTCATCGGCGTCACGGCGCCTCCTGTTCACGGAGCAGGTGACCGGCGATGGGGAGGGGGTCGGCTACGGGTTCGGTTGGTTTGTACGTCGAGACGATGAGGGGCGTCGGCTTCTGTCTCATTCCGGAGGTTCGGTTGGAGGAACGTCCCTCATGATTATGGAGCCGGAGTCCGAGGTTGTGGTGGTTGGGCTTATCAATCTCTCACAGGCGGCCAATGGAGTTGTCCGAGAGGTGTTTCGGCTCTTCGTCGAAGCTGCCGCTGACTGACAATCGATGCGGCGACCGGGTCGGCGCCGTCAGTGACGATGCACACGCTGGATGAACCGTCTGAGGGGGCTGGACTGCGGATTTGGGAGTGGGAGCCGATTCATCGTCACGAGGGTGAGGTGTACCTGCAACGGCTCCGCGTCGTGTCCTGCCGCTGGTTTGGTCTGTACATTCATTGGTTCCACGCAAGTGACGATGACTGCTTACACGATCACCCCTGGCCGTTTGCCACCCTCATCCTCAAGGGTGGCTACTGGGAATACACGATCGCCGAGACAGGGGATGAGGTTCGCCGCTGGCATCCGCCGCTGGCGCTGCGGTTCCGCCCAGCGCGATGGCTACATCGAGTCGAGGTCGATCCCGTATGCCTTCCCGTGACCATGGTGCTGAGAGGACCGCGTATCCGCCGCTGGGGGTTCAAAACGGTGGGAGGTTGGGTACCCTGGCCAGAGTACAAAGAGAAGAAATTTCGGGAACTCTGACTAATTTCCGTACTGGGAGTCTTGGGCGGAGTGATACTGCAGGCGTGTCGAGCGCCTCAGGGGTCATGCGGGCGGCAGGTGCCTGATGTGAGGCGAGGAGGGGACGATGGGGCGATTACGCGGGCTGGCAGTATTGGCGGCGTTGGTGTTGTGGGGGGCCGTATCAGCTGGGGCGCAGGGGCAATCCCCGGGAGAATGGGTGGCTCCACGGGCGGCCGATGGTCACCCGGATCTGCAGGGAATCTGGTCCAATAACCGCGCCACACCGATGGAGCGTCCGGAGCAATTTGGGAACAAGGCCCGTCTGACCGACGAGGAGCTGGCCGAACTCCGGGGACAGATCGCGGCGTTTCGAGATGCTGAGCAAGCCGGTGACCTGCTCGGAGATCGACTCATTCAGCAAGCGTTGGGTAATGCGACGTTTCAGGATTTTGATGAGGTGACGGGCAACTACAACGCGTTCTGGTTGGTCGATAGACAGCTAGACAATAGAACGTCGCTCATTATCGATCCGGTTAACGGACGCCGACCAGAGCAGACGGATGCAGCCAGAGAGCGTGCAAGTATGCGTACCGCGGCTCGGGGTGATCGTGGGCCGTCGGATGGCCCTGAAGATCGCACCTTAGGCGACCGCTGTCTGCATTTTGCTGTGCCCAATATGGGCTCAGGATACAACAGCTACTTTCAGCTATTTCAGACTCCGAACCAGGTCACGATCATTCAGGAGATGGGGCACCTCGTTCGCACCATTCCGCTCGACGGAAGACCTCACCTTGACGAGAAAATCCCGCAATGGATTGGGAGCGCTCGAGGGCGCTGGGAAGGTGAGACCTTGATTGTTGAGACGCGAAATTATGATCCGAAGAGCCGTTTTAGCGGTGGCTCGGAGTCGCTGGTCTTGACGGAGCGGTTCACGCGTGTCGCTCCGAACGTGCTTCGGCAGGAGATCACGCTGAGTGATCCGAACACCTGGACGGTGCCGTGGACGGTAGAATTATTGCTCGACCAGAGTAACGAGGCGATCTTCGAGTATGCCTGCCACGAGGGAAATTACGCCATGCCGGGGATTCTGGGCGGGGCACGGGCGGAGGAGCGCGCTGTCGTTACCGAGGGGCAACAGTGACGGACCGTGCCGGATGAGACCATCGGCGCGCGGGGCCTTGGAATCAGTCGACGTGCTCGGTCAGTTTCCGCGCCGTGATATCGAAATGGGATGCGTGCCACACGGAGCAGCCGTCTTTCACGACGAAGACCTGGGGTGATTCGTGACGCACTCCGAGCCGCTGGGAGAGCGTGTCTGAAAGCTCTCTCGCTTCAAGGACCTTGAGAACATAGATCTCCCAATCTGGGTGCGTACCAGCAAAGCGCATCAATTCATCGAGTGCTACAGTTGAAATGCTGCAGGTCGTGCTGTGCTTGAGGAGAACGGCGCGGGAGCGTCCCAACGCATCTTCAAGGGTCTGGGCGTCAGCAATTTCACGGATAACCGGATCGGATGCGCTCATCATTCTGATTGTATGGTCTCTTAGTTCTCCCTGCCACTGGTCAGTGGTTGTGCGCGAGTAATCGAATGAGTGGGTCTGTGGAACTGCGTTTCTGGTGCCGCGTCTGGGCGGGAGGGATCAACGTCGGCGCAGCATGAGTTCGCGCGCTCCGCGCTTGAGCAGGACCAGATCGGGATTCTCGAAGTAGGTAAACATTCGGAGAAGAGTGCCTGTCTCAATGACTTGGCGGCGGGTCGGTGTTGCGGGGTAAGGGCGTTGTCGCACGGTCTCCCCGTCCAGCAAGAATTGTGTGTAGTGCGACGTGATGGCTGGGGTCGTACTGAACAGGCCGTGTAACACGCCACCCGGACGGATGATGCGCCCTAGCGTCTCGGCCAGACTCAGACTCGACTCGTGGTCGAGATAATCAAAGAGGTCCCAGCAGAGTACGCCGTCTACCGATCCGCGTTCGTGCGTTAACTGCGCGCAGAGGTCGATCGGGGCTGCTTCCTGATCATGTTGCTCGCGATTGGCTCGAGCTTCGATCGTGGCGAAGAGGTCTTCGACAACGATCTTGCAACCCAGCTGCTCGGTGAAGAGGCTGACATTGCAACCGATCGCCGGACCGAGGTCGACCAGCAGTGGATTCGCGTGAGTACCGACTATCGTGAGAAATTTTGGGAGAATGGTCGACCGCGTGACAGTCTCCGTGGGAAGGGGGGATGGACGGCCTGCCCCGTCCCTCTGGATGCCGTTCCACCCGAAGATCGTAGTCACCTGGAGTTCATCCGTCGGTCGTATGCCGGACGGGTGTGTCGGGCGTTAGGGACGAAAGGCTGTGCCAGGCGCCGTGCCGGCAATGAAGACCTCTCGGATCGCACCGGGGGTCCGGGAGGCTGTGACCTGACCCGTGCTGGGGTTCACCATGCTGAACACGACATTGTCAGGTTGCGCGAACGCGGGGGCTTCTTCGCGACCATTGATGTGGGCACGCATGAAATCGATCCAGATTGGTAGAGCAACGCGTGCCCCCTCTTCGGCGTAGCCGAGCGTGACTTTTTCGTCGTAGCCGACCCAGACCCCGACCGTGATATCCGGATCAAAGCCGACGAACCACGCGTCGGTGTAGTCGTCCATCGTGCCAGTCTTGCCAGCGAGCGGCCAACCCAGTCGGCTGGCTCTGATTCCGGTACCCCGCTGAACGACTCCCTCCATCAAGCTGACGATCACATATGCCGTATCCGGCCGAAGAGCGTTCTGCGGTTCCGAGTGCCCCTCCTCAAGCGCGTTTCCCTGTCGGTCGAGGATCCGGTCGATCTGATACGGTGTCATGCGCACCCCGCGGTTGGGAAATACAGAGTAGGCGCTCGTGACCTCAAGGAGCGTTGATTCGGCCGAGCCCAGAGCCACTGACAGAAATGGGGGGATCGGTGAAGTGAATCCGAGGCGGCGGGCGAAGTCGACGACCGTCTGGGGGCCGACTTCGTTCATCATCCAGACGGCAGGAACGTTCCGGGATTTTTCCAGAGCGCGCCGCAGGGTGATCGGGCCTTCGTACGTATGGTCGTAGTTCGTCGGTTGATAGGGGTCCTGCAGCGGCCCGACGTCGTAGCTAATCGGCGAATCCTGGACGAGCGACGTTGTGGTATAGCCTTGATCGATAGCGGCCGCGTAGAGGACACCCTTGAAAAGGGAACCAAGTTGGCGCTGGGCCTGGGTGGACCGATTGAACTTACTCCGATCGAAGCTGTATCCCCCGACCATGGACAGGATACGTCCCGTACGGTTCTCGATGGCGACGAGCGCGCCTTCTGCCAGCGGTTCTTGTTCGAGATCTGCCTCGACGACGGGGGAGGTCAGTGGTTTGCCGACCTCATCCTTTCTGTCGAGTCTCGTAATCTTGATCTCGATCAGATCACCCGGACGGACGAGGTCGTTCGCTGCCGTATTACCGATCCCGCGGAATCCCTCGGTTTCGCCTGAGGGCAGTAAGCGCAGACCTTTTGGCTCGACTTGGGCAGTGTGTGAGCCGAATCGCACCTGCATCGCTTCTGCGTCGACCGCAGTCACGACGGCCGGGACGATGTCGCCGACTTCCATGGTCATGACCCAGCGACTGTGTCCGTATGCAGCGAGTATTTCGGCTGGGCTCCGGGTGTCACTTTCGTCGGTGGCCGCCTCTGCAAGCAGGTTTCGGGCTGGAGTCCTGAATCCCTGTCGCTTGTCATGAGCTCGGAGACCGGCTTGTACCGCACGATTCGCGGCTTCCTGGAGACGCGCGTCCAGTGTGGTGTGGACCGTTAACCCTTCTTCATAGAGTCGCGCCACACCGTACTCTTGCTCAAGGTGCTGACGGATTTCCTCGATGAAATAGGGAGCGACGGAGTTGCTTCGTGCCCTCCGCTCAGCGACGACGATGGGTTCCACCTTGACGGTATCGGCTTCGGCCTGGGTGATGAACTCTTCGTCCACCATGCGCTGGAGGGCGTAGTCTCGTCGGTTCCGAGCCAGTTCCATGTTGACCAGCGGGCTCAGGCGCGCCGGCCCCTGGATGATGCCGGCGATCGTGGCAGCCTCGCCCAGAGTGAGGTCACGGGCCGATTTGCCGAAATACAGTCGTGAGGCGGCCTCGACACCGTAGGCGCTGTAGTTTACGGTGCCGAGCCACATCTGATTGGCGTAGAGCGTAAGAATCTCGCGCTTGGTGTAGCGTTTCTCGATGTGGAAGGCGTAGTAGATTTCGCGCAGTTTCCGTTGCCAGGTCTTTTCGAGCCCAAGGCTCTCGCCTCGCAGTGTGACGTTGCGGGCGAGTTGCATCGTGATAGTACTGGCGCCGGCGGCGGTCAAGTCCCCCTGTCTGATGTTGGACAGGATCGTCATGACGGCGCGGGGGATGTTGAATCCGACGTGGCCGAAGAAATCACCGTCTTCGGCGGAAATGATGGCGTTCCGCAGAACGTCGGGAATTTCATCGTAGGTCAGAATCAGTCTGCGCTGCGTTGCGTACTCGCCGATCAACTCGCCGCCACGCGCGTGGATCCGGGTAATCGTGCCAGGAGCGTAGTCGTCGAGGTCCGAAATGATCGGCAGATCCGGGGCGTAGGCGAGCAGTGCACCGGTCACAAGGCCAAAGCCAGCGGTTGAGGCCAGGATGCCGATGATCACGGCTTGCCGGATGAATGGATTTCTGGGCCGAGGAGCGCTAGAGTCTGCCATCACGCCAAGTTTACACGCTCTGGACGGTTGTGAGGACGACCTTTCGCCGTTTCCGCCGGGTTGCCGTCGCGGTTGCGGTGGAGGTCGGACGGCGTGGGGAGCGGTACATGGGAGAGCCCGGTCTGTCGTGGAAATATCGATGGCACTCGGGTGACAGAATTGCCTGCCTTGACCACGAAGCAGTGTTCGGCCATCCTGACCTGCGTTCAACCGAGGCACCGGCGGCCGATAGGGCTGGTCGTGATTGCACGTTCGCCCAGGCGATCTCATCGACGTGTGACGAAGAGAGCGACCAGGGTCGTGGAGCGCTAACGTTCACTTCGTATCTTTGTACTGCGGTGGAACCTCGTTGCGTGGTCTGGCGTGTTGTTTCGCGAGGGGCTGCACCGACGGAATAAGGGAGAGACCATGTTACGTATTTTCAGTGTCACGCTCGTTGTCCTACTTGGTGCGGGCCCGGTGCTTGCGCAGGCGCCTTCGGCTACGGTGGCGGACCTTGCCTGGATGACGGGGCATTATGCGAACGATACGCTCGAAGAGAATTGGGCTCACCCGAAGGGGGGTTCTCTCGCTTCGCTTGTCAGGGGCATCGGCGACGGGGCTACCAACATGATCGAGCTCATTGTCGTCGAGGAAGAGGGAAATTCCCTGACCTTGCGCCTGAAGCAATGGAACCCGGGGATGGAACCTCGCGCAGAGGGCTTTCAGGTGATGCGACTGGCGGAGATCGGCGACAGGAGGGTGGCCTTCAGGAATTCTGGCGAGGGTGGCATTCAACACTTGGCCTACAGTCTGGATGGCGACACTTTCACGATTTCCGTGACGACGGCCCGCGGTTCGTTCGATATCCCGCTCACGAAGCAGGGGGGGCATTAGCCATCTCGAAGGGACGTATCATTCTGGGGTTCGTGGACGCGGTGGTGCCAGGCAGCGCTAAGTGGTTTGTTCCGTTTTTGTTACCACCAGCTCGTGTCTGGTGTGCCTTTGACGGGGCCGACGATGTCGGGGGTAAGCCAGCCGCCGTAGAAGCTTCCTGGTTGGCGACGTACCTGCTCACCGCCGACGGTGCAGTGTAACTGTCCAGGATAGAAACTCACGTGCTCTCGGAGTTCGCGAAATGCAGGATATGGGTCTGGATACATCCACGCAGCGTGAGCCATAACACTGTGGGTGGTGCGCACAGACCAATAGCGAGCGTTTCCTTTCCACTCGCACGTGGATGATCCCGAGCCTGGAATGAGTGCGCCGCGCGTGACGTCGGTCAGGGGGAGGTAGAACGTCGGGGGGCTGGCCGTCTCCAGAACCCGGACAGCCCTGGTGGTTCTGGCGATTTCCGTGCCCTGAGCGCTGACGATGATCTCGCGCGTATCCGCTTCGATGCGTGGTGGCCGGGGATAGTCCCACACTGATTCTTGGCCAGGGCCGGGGGGAATGGCGAACGCCGGTCGTTCCTGCCCGTAGTATCGCCATCCGAATGGCGTCGGTGTCTTGCTCGTTGGCATGATCGTTGTCAGCTAGTATACGGACTCGCAGCATGCACACGACTTGGTAGGTGATGATGTCAGACCGGCGGGACCACAAGCTTGGTATGGATCAGGGGATTACTCGACGCGACTTCCTCAATGGAGTGGCCGTGCCGATCGGTGCCTCATTAGCGAGACCGGCATCGGTGCGCGGTGGGCGACAGGCTTCGGAGGCCGAAGCGTCGAATGCGATGTATCCACCGACCGCGACCGGCATGCGGGGCAGCCACGACGGCTCGTGGGAAGTCGCTCATCAGATGCGCGATCAGCGAGGTTGGGATCTGTCGGGTGCGGTCGACGTGGGCGAGCATTATGACCTGGTAGTTGTAGGGGGAGGGATCAGCGGTCTCGCCGCGGCGCATTTTTTCATCACGCAGGCTGGCCGAGATGTACGGGTACTCGTCCTGGACAACCACGATGACTTCGGTGGTCATGCCAAGCGGAACGAGTTCCACTACGGCGGGCGGATGTTGGCCTTGAACGGCGGTACGTTGAATATCGAGTCTCCGGAGCGCTACAACGCCCCCTCACGGAATCTGCTTGAGGCGATTGGGGTTGATCTGGAGCGGTTTAAAACAAACAACGCCGAGCTGGGGCAGCTGTATCGGCGTCTGGGGCTGGGACGGGCTCATTTTTTCGACCGGGAGACCTGGGGAACCGACCGACTGGTCAAGCATGAGGAGAGGGGTGGCTACACGGCGGACTTTGTAGCCAAGACACCTCTCTCAGGTGTTGCGCAGCGTGACCTCCTGAGGCTGTATGACGGCGTGCTTCCAGACTACTTTCCCGGTCTCTCGTCTGCTGATAAGAAACTGCGACTGGCGAAGATGAGCTACACGGACTTCATGCTCAACATCGTGAAGGTCGACTCCCAGGTAATGTGGTTTTTTCAGAACACCGGGAACGGCAGCTTCTCAGTCGGTGCTGATGCGTTGCCGGCACTTTTTGCCTGGGAGATGGGATTGCCCGGCTTCAGTGGTCTCGGGTTGGAACCCACCTCGGACGGAGTGTTGGCCGATTTGCCAGGCGGGCACCACGGTCGCCAGCGGCCAGGACGGGAGGCGGTACATTTTCCGGACGGGAACGCGACCATTACCCGTTTACTGGTTCGCTGGCTTTTGCCTGATGCGGTACCCGGCACCTCCCAGGAAGATGTTGGTGCGGCACGGGTCGATTACAGCCAGCTCGACAGACCGGCGCACCGTACACGCATTCGTCTGAACAGTACGGTCGTGCATGTCCGACATCGCGGGGCAGGATCGGGGCGCGACGTTGAGGTGCACTACGTTCAGAATGGGCGGACCTACGCCGTCACGGGGCGGGCCTGTGTGATGGCGTGTTGGAATACGGTAATTCCATATCTTGTTCCGGAACTTCCGAGGCAACAGAAAGAGGCCCTGGCCTTCGGCGTCAAGGCGCCGCTCGTCTACACGAGCGTGGCGGTTCGTAATTGGACGGCCTTTGAGCGTTTGGGAGTGAGCCGCGTCAGCACGCCGACGATGTATCACACGCGGGTGGCGCTGGACGAGGCAGTGAGCCTGGGGGCACTACGGCACGCCGAATCTCCTGATGAGCCCGTCGTGCTGAGCCTCGCCCGATACCCACAGGCACCTGGAAAGCCGCGCAAGGAGCAGCACCGGCTGGGACGCCAGGAATTACTTGCGACATCGTTCGACACCTTCGAGCGCAGTTTGCGCGATCAGCTGGGCCGTGTGTTGGGGGCTGGTGGTTTCGACCCGGCGCGAGACATTGTGGCCATCTCCGTAAATCGGTGGCCTCACGGGTACGCGTATACCTACAACAGCTTGTACGATCCTCTTGAGTGGGTGTTCACGTCGACGAATTCGCGCCCCTGTGTGATTGCTCGGCAACCCCACGGACAGATCACGATCGCCAACTCGGATGCGGCAGCCAGTCCACACACCGATGCCGCGATTCTTGAAGCTCATCGGGCCGTGCAGGAGGTGCTCCAGCGTCGTGCGATGCCAGGAATCGCGGAATGACCCATGTGACAGTCGTCTGGTACGCAATGGCGCACCGTGGTCGTCGGAAGGTATTCTGGGCTGGCGCCCTTGGGGGACAGATCGGCCGCATGAGGCCGCCTTCAGAATAGGCGCGGCAGCTACAGAGCCGCCGTTGGACCTTCAACCTCAGAACGAACGCGGTCAACTATCGCGGCAGTGGTGATCCCCGGCGCCCGGACTCGTGAGCGGCGTAGGACGTCATGCCGACAGCATGCAACCCTTTGCCAACCTCGAGGTCCGCTCCCAGCACCAGGTGCTTGCGCCCTGGGTCAAACGCAGGCGACTCTATCAAACCCTCACGATTTGGATCGCCTGTGGCTCAGCTGCACGGGTGCATCTGGACCAACCCGGTCCGTCGGGCTCGACCGATCAGACCGTCGCCATGATCAGCGTACTATTCTTGTCACTTCTTGACTGGTTGTTGCCGTGAAAGCTGGTGCGGAAGGGGGGACTTGAACCCCCATGGGACTAGGTCCCACAGGCTCCTGAGGCCTGCGCGTCTGCCAATTCCGCCACTTCCGCGTTGGGGCGAACAATCGGTAGGTCGAGCGCTCAGTATACCCAAGACCATCGCCTGGACGCCAGTAAGCGAGGCCTAACGTATACTCCGGAAAGAGAGCGGTTCATGGCTTGTGAACCCACAGGTTGTTAGAAGGAGGTCGACGTGAGTGTTCAGCGCGGTGCCAAGTTCATCATCTTGTTTCTCGTGTTCGTAGTGGTGATGTCGATGACTGGCCTAGGTGCGTTGTATTTTCTGGTATCGCGCGCGCCGGCCGTCGCAACGAACTCCGTGTTGATACTGTCAGTACCTGGTGATGTGGCGGAGCGGCAGGCGAATCCGTTGTTCGCGTCGTACTCGGGGAACAGGCCGACGGTGCGATCGCTGATCGAGAGTCTCCGGAAGGCCAAGGTGGACGAACGGGTTCGCGGTGTCATTCTTCGTCCACGCGGTCCCCAGCTATTGTGGGGGAAGACGCAGGAGATACGCGACGCGGTGCTCGACTACCGTGAATCGGGGAAGCCCATAGTGGCCTTTCTCGAATACGGTGGAACACAGGAGTACTACCTGGCGGCGGTGGCCGACAAGGTGTATTTGGCTCCAGGGAGCCCACTGGATCTCGTGGGGGTGGCGCGGTATGAGGCGTTTCTACGTGGCGCCCTGGACAAGGTTGGCGCGTATCCGGACATGCTTCATGCCGGGGACTATAAGACAGCCGCGAATCAGTACACCGAGACAGCGATGACGCCGGAGCATCGCGAGATGGCGGAATCGTTGAATCGTGATCTCTACGAGCAAGTTGTTGAAGGCATCGCGGACAGCCGAGGTTTGAGTGCCGAGGTGGTTCGTGAGTTGGTCGACGAAGGACCGTTCCTACCTGGTGACGCTGTGGCAGCCGGATTGGTCGATGGTTTGGCGTATTGGGATGAGTTGAGGAGAAAGGAACCATTTGACGAGGTGAACTGGCGGGAGATCACTGATCGTGACTACCGTCAGATTAGTGCGCGGTCGGTTGGGCTGAACCAGGGGCGGCGCATCGCATTGATCTATGCCGTTGGGGCAATTCGCTCGGGCAGCAGCGGGTTTGATGTCATGGGGGGGGAGGTACTCGGGTCGGACTCACTCGTGGAGGCGATTCGAACGGCGCGCGATGATGATTCGGTGCGGGCCATCATCCTACGTGTCGACAGTCCTGGCGGATCAGCGATTGCGTCCGATGTGATCTGGCGAGAGATCACGTTGGCGCGTGAGGAGAAGCCCGTGATCGCGTCCCTGTCTGATCTGGGCGCGTCAGGGGGATACTACATCGCGATGGGGGCCGACACTATTGTGGCGCAGCCAGCGACCTTGACGGGATCGATTGGGGTCGTCGCTGGCAAGATCGCCACCGGCGGAGCCTACGAGAAGCTGGGTGTCACGATTGAGCCGGTCAGTGATGGGCGGTTCGCGGAGTTGTATTCACCGGCGACGCGTTTCTCCGATGACGAGCGGGCGAAGATGCAGGAGCACATTGACGCGATCTATGAGCAATTTTTGCTCAAGGCCGCGGATGGGCGGGAGACGACGCGCGATGCGATGCATGCCGTGGCGCAGGGGCGTGTCTGGACCGGACGTCAGGCGAGAGAAAACGGATTGATCGACGAAGTGGGGGGACTTAGCCGTGCCATCGCTATCGCGAAGGAACGGGTTGGCCTCGATGAGGCTCAAGAGGTGGAATTGGTCGTTTACCCGCGCGCGAGAAGCCTGTTTGAACTGCTGGACGGGGGGTTCACCATGACCGAGGTCATGGGCAGATTCATTGGATTCTTCCCACGGGAACCCCGTGCATTGGGCGCGGCAATGGCCCCGTGGCGGATGTTCCGGGCCGGGGAACCCTTGGCGATCATGCCAGGCGCGCTAGTGCCGTGATTTCCGCGACGGACGACGGTCAGGCTTCTACGTTGTCGCCTGAGCAAGGGCGGCTAGATCGATGCTAATGGTGATGCGGGCCTTGGCGTTCTCCATGTAGGCAGAGAAGAATTGGCTCTGGCGTTCGGCCACGAGTTCCTGGTGGAGTGACTCACGAGTTGTCTCGAAGTCCTCGTCGTCAGCTTCCTGCCGTTCGTGCACGTGGAGGATGACGGCGGAGTTCCCGGTCAGTACCGGGTCGCTGGTTTCACCGACGTTCATGGAAAAGGCCATTGCCTCTACATCGGCGTTCAGTCCCACCCCGGGGACGGCTGCACCGCGCGCAATGAGGTCGCTGCTGTTGACGATCAGTTCCTCACCTTCAGCGGCAGCCGTAAAGTCGTCTGCGTCCTGGAGCGTCGTGGCGATCTCGTTCGCTCGTTCCTGGGCGGTCACGAATGCCTTGCGCCGAATCACATCGTCGCGCACGCGAGCCTCGACCTCTTCCAATGGAGGCACGTATGGATCCTGGATGCCAGTGATGGTCAGAAAGGCCGGGCCAGACTGGGTTTCGATGGGGCCGGCGACTTCACCTTCCTCGAGTTGAAATGCTTGCGAGCTGATCTGTGGCGAAAAACCCAGACCGAGAATCGGCTCACCGGGTCCCGCGAAACCACTTTCCTGTGGCTCAAGACCACGCCGACGGGCTGCCGTATCGAGTTCGGCCGCCTCGGTGACCTCAGCCGCCATGGCCTGAGCCAGAGCTGAGGCCCTGGCTTCGGCACGTTCTTGTTTCAACAGATCAACGATCGTGCCGCGCACCTCGTCAATCGCCTGGATTGCCCCGCCGCTTTTTTCGGTGGCTTTGATGATGTGCACTCCGAACATGCTGGTTACCGGATCGCTGATTTCATCTTGCTCTAGCTCGAAGGCGGCCCCTTCGAACTCCGGTACCATCTGGCCTCGAGCGATCAGTCCAAGATCGCCGCCAACTTCTTTGGTCGTGTCATCCTCGGAGTGCTGCTGGGCGAGTTCGGCGAAGTCCGCGCCGGCTCGAGCTTCGGCGATAATCGATTCAGCTCGCGCCTGAATGTCTTCCGCGTTCTCCTCGTCAGCACGTAGCAAGATGTGACTCGCCCGGAGTGTGACTGGTTCCGAGTATCGGTCGAGATTACTGTCGTAGTATCCCTGCACGTCCGCGTCGCTGGGTGCGAAGGACTCCTTGAGTTCGGGGATGTCGATGAGGACGAATCGTAGGCGCCGCTTTTCCGGCACGAGGTAATCGTTGGCGTTTTGCTCGTACAGAGCCGACACGTCCTCGTCGGTAGCCTCGACGCCTTCCCGAAAGTCGTCGGCGCGAAACGATATCGCACTCATGCGGACGCGTTCGTTGCGGCGGATATGCTCTTGTTTGACGTCTTCATCGGTCACGGTGATCCAGTCCGTCACTGCGGTCTGGAGGCGTTGGAGCATGAGAGACCGGCGTACGTCTTCTTCGAATTGACCGGGGGCGATCGGCGGTTGTTGACTTCGGAGGACCTGGAGATAGGCCGCTTCCCCGATGAATTGTCCGTTCTGCTGGAATGGCGCCATCGTGACGATGCTTTCCCGTACTTCCGCATCGGTAACGGTCACGCCGACGCGTTGGGCTTCCTGTAAGGCCGCGTATTCGTCGATGGTCTGTTGGAGCAGTTGCCGGTCGATGCCCATCGAGCGAAGGATCTCTGGGGTGATCTGGCCACCAGACTGCGCCTGATAACTTTGAAGCTGCCGGAGATAGACCTGGCGAAATTCCCCGACCGTGATTTCTTCGTCGCCAACCTGGGCAAGTACGTCGGTCAGGGCCCCAACCGGCGTATTGGGCACTGGTTGGACGAACGATGGCACGTAGAGAAAGACGAAGGCCAAACAGACCAGAAATAGACTCCACTTGAGCCAACCCTTGTGCCGCCGCATGCTATCCAGCATCGTCATCGTTCGTGTAGCTCCAGCAATTACGGTTTTCTGTTGTGGTTCGGAATGTCCCTGTGTTTACGTCCAGCGCCCTCTACCTTCAAGGACTAAGCCCTTCATTGTACGACAGGATATTCACCCCCAGCAAACGCGCCATACGACTTTCTTGTTCAGGCAATCTCCGCTCGATGAGTTGGGACTCTGCGCGGGGAGATTACGGCTGTCGGATCCAGCTTATATGGTATATTTCCGAGCTACTGAGGGACTTAGGGGGAGGCTGATGGTACGGGCCAAGATCAGTTCTGTCTTTCGCCTGTCTGGCGTGTTGCACCGGCCGTACTGTCTCGCTCCTCCGGAACAGGTTGACAGCGTTCGGTTCTGACTGCGTGGTTACCCGTTGTGCATGCCTCGAGGCGCATGTTACGCCGTATTGGGACGACGCTAGCTGTCTTTCATAGCGCTGATTCTGACGTCCAGTCCCACGTCGCACCGTTGCGACGTCTACCCGAGTACAGTGTCATTTGCCGCGTGCAGTCCCGTGCTTTTGACGACGAGGTTGGCGCTACGTTGCCCGGTTTTGTGCTGTGGGAGCTGGCGCCGGGGCGTCGCCCGAACTGGCGGCGGCTTCATGCGGTCGCCCAGGGTGCCCGCGTCGTGTCGTATTCCGCCGATACCACGGCTATGGTGATGGAGCGCTCACGACGGTTTGGGTTTAGCTCCCATTTGACGGCGCCCTTGCGACCGATCGAGGTCGCGCACCAGGTGGCGATCGGCGCGCCGGGCGACCTTGCGATTCGTTGGCGTACTGCTCGTTCATCGCTGATACGGTTCCTGGGGCGGCTCGATACAGTGAATCAGCTGGTCCGTGATGCTGCAGAGAGGTTTGACCCTGTCGAGGTGGCCGAGGCGTTGGTCCATCGGGCTGCGGCCTGGCTGCCCGGGACGCGCTGGGCGATGGTTGCCCTTGACGATGCCGCGGCAGCGAGGGTGCTCGCAGGCTGGAGGCTCGCTGCCCCGCTCCATCCGGTGGCGTGTGCATTGGGGTTGCAGGCAATGAAATCTCAGGCGCCACATGGCGTCGCTGATCTCAGTGATGATCGTCGCCATGTCGCAGGGCCTGCCGCGGCAGCGCTGGCCATTCCGTTGCGTTGCCGCGGGAGTGTCGTTGGTGCGCTGGTCGGCCTCGATGAGGCACCCTCGGCCAGGCGACCTGAGGTGTCTCGACGGTTGACGGAAGTCCTCGCGAAGGTGCTTGAGCCAGGTGCGCTGGCACTCGATAATGCGATCCGGCTCAGCCGTATGCAGGAACTGACGGTGACGGATGATCTCACCCAGTTGTTCAATGCGCGGTACCTCAACGAAGTCATCCGGCGAGAAGGAAAGCGCGCGGCGCGCTCAGCGCTTCCACTTTCGGTTCTCTTTCTCGATTTAGACGGATTCAAGGACGTCAACGACAGCTACGGGCATCTCAACGGCAGCCGTGCGTTAGCTGAGGTCGGGAAGCTGCTTGGTGATTGTGCGCGGGAAAGCGATACGGTCGCGCGTTACGGCGGCGATGAGTTCGTTGTCGTGTTGCCAGAGACTGATAGTCATGGGGCACTGGTGGTTGCCGAGCGGATCCGTCGGTGCATCAACGGATATGTGTTCCTGATTGATCAGGGTTGCCATGTGCGGCTCACGGTGTCCACGGGTATCGCCACACTTCCCGACAGTGTCAGGTTGGTCGATCGGTTGCTGGCCACCGCAGACGAAGCGATGTATTGGATCAAGAACAATGGTAAGCACGGGGTCAGACTGGCCGCCGCGGCTGTTGGCTCTGTGATCAAGGAGGATTCCAGTCGTTGAGTATCCGCTCCGTATTTGCGTTGTTTTCCAGTGATCTGGCCATCGATCTTGGCACGGCCAATACCTGCGTGTACGCCCGTGGCAAAGGGATTGTCGTCAACGAACCTTCTATCGTCGCCATCAACAAGGTGACTGGTCGCGTCGAGGCCGTAGGACGCGAAGCGAAGGAGATGGTCGGACGTACGCCGGGAAACATCGTGGCTATCAGGCCGATGAGGGATGGGGTGATCGCTGATTTCGACATCACCGAGAAGATGTTGAATTACTTCATCAAGAAGGCGCACGACCGTACCGTCTGGGTGAGGCCGAGGATCGTCATTGGGGTGCCGTCAGAGATCACGCAGGTGGAGAAGCGTGCGGTCAAGGACAGCGCATATCGGGCCAAGGCGAGTGAGGTGCACTTGGTGGAGGAGGCTATGGCCGCGGCCATTGGTGCCGGGATGCCGATTACCGAGCCGTGCGGCAACATGATTGTCGATATCGGGGGAGGCACGACTGATATCGCCGTCATCTCGTTGGCAGGCATCGTCTATAGCAAAGCGGTGCGTGTGGCAGGCAACGAGATGGATGAGGCAATCACGCAATACATCAAGAAAACTTACAATTTGCTGATCGGCGAACGAACCTCAGAAGCGATCAAGATGAACGTGGGTTCTGCGTATGGGTTGGATGCGAGGATTACGATGGAGATCAAGGGGCGCCACCTGATTGAAGGCGTTCCGAAAACCATTACCATCACTGACGAGGAAATTCGTGAAGCGTTAGCCGAGACGGTCAATGTCATCGTGGACGCGGTGCGCGTGGCCCTTGAACGTACCCCCCCGGAATTGTCGGCCGACATCGTTGATCGAGGTATTGTGCTCACGGGGGGAGGAGCATTACTCAAGAACCTCGATAAGCGACTCCGAGAAGAGACCGGCCTTCCGTTGGCGATGGCTGAGGACCCACTGTCGTCCGTCGTGTTGGGGGCAGGCAAGATGCTGCTAGATTTCGGATTGCTACGAAAGATTTCGATTGCTTGATTTCAGCCGTCGAACCGCCGCGATGCTCCTGGCCGTTGTGCTTGGCCAGGTGGTGCTGATTTCCCTCCAAATCAACACGAAGTCTGGCGTACGCCTCTTTGAGGGTGTGACCTTCGGTGCGTTTTCAGAAGTGCAGCGTGGTGTCAGCGGACTGGCCGGCTCCGTTGCAGAGTTCTGGGCGGGCTATGTGGAGTTACGCTCTACTGGGGCTGAGAATGACGAGTTACGGCGGGATCTGGCCGTATTGCGTTTTCGGTTGCAACGGGAACGGGCGCTCGCACAGCGGGTGCGTGGTCTTGAGGAGTTGCTCGGTCTACGTCGAGAAATCGAATTCCCGACGCTGAGCGCGAGAGTCATTGCGGGTGACGCGACTCCCTATTTTCGAACCGTGACCATCGATCGTGGCACGCGTGATGGGCTGCGGCGTGATTTGGCCGTTGTCTCGCCCAGCGGCGTGGTCGGACGGGTGTTTAGTGAGCCTGGTCCACGGGCCTCCCGCGTGCAACTCCTTATCGACCGGAGTGCTGCGGCCGGTGCGCTAATTGAGCGCACGCGGGTGGCTGGACTCGTGATGGGTGATGCCACTGAGGGCGAACTCCGGATGGAGTATGTCTCGAATCTTGAAGACGTCAAGATCGGCGATATGGTTGTAACTTCAGGTACGGACGGCATTTACCCGAAAGGATTTCCGATCGGTGAAGTGTCCACGGTACGTCGGGGTTCGGGCCTGTATCGCATGATCGCAGTACGGCCGGTGGTGGATTTTAGCGATCTCGAGGACGTATTGGTTATCGTGTCAGAGTCGGCGTCGGCCGCGATGGCGGCAGGAGGGGAATGAAGGGGGTATGGGTCGGGGCAGGGCTCATACTTGCCTTGGTATGTCAGACGACCCTCGTGCCGGAAGTAGGAGGAGCCGGAGCGCCGGTAGATTTGGTGCTCGTCGTTGTGATCAGCGTGGCGATTACCGGGGGGCCGTTGGCGGGCATGTGGACAGGCGCTGTGGGTGGTCTATTGCAAGATAGTCTCTCTGGCGGTGTGATAGGGGTCGGGGGACTGGTCAAGACGCTAGTGGGGCATGCGTCCGGCCAGGTAGGCGCGTATTTCATGGTCACGCGCTCGTGGCATCAGTTCCTCGTGTTCCTCTTCGGGTCCGTGGCCCACGCGGGATGTTTCATCGGAATTTACAGCCTCTTGTCGACGACGAAGCCCATGAGTTCGTACCGGGCGGTGCTGATTCAGGCGGCGATCAATGCGGTTCTTGGTGTCATCATGGCGATCGGCCTGCAGGTCGCACCGAGTGTGTTGGCACGTCGTCGGCTCCGACGTCGGTGGCCGACACGGTAAAAGTACGTCGCGAGAGTGACGATTTTGTGAAGCAGCGCTATATTTACGCCCGAGTCGTGACATGACAGACTTTACCCCCAACGAGTTCAAGGCTGGCCACGACGACGTGACGCAGCCTATGCTCCTGCTGCGATTTGCGGTGGTGCTGGCGTTTGTCGCGCTTGGTGTCGGCTTCTGGCTTCTGCAGATTGCCCAGCACGATAAGTATCATCGGCTTGCCGAAAGGAACCACCAACGTACGCTGGCCCTGACCGCTCCGCGGGGAGCGGTCTTCGACCGTGACGGTCGCGTGCTGGTTCAAAACCGAAATTCGCTGAATATCTCTGTCGTTCCCGAGCAGGTCGATGATCTGGAGGGCATGCTGGTCTTGCTCTCTGAGGTTGCTGAGGTTCCACTCCCGAGTTTACGGGGGATTCTCGAACGGCACCGACGCGATCCCGTCTATCGACCGGTGGTACTGGTTCGTGATGCGAGCCTTGTTCAAGTGGCGGCCGTCGCGGCGCGTGCGCGGGAGCTTCCAGGCCTCTTTGTTCAGCAGCTTCCCACCCGCTACTACCCAGCTCGACAGGTTGGTGCGCATTTGTTCGGCTACGTCGGCGAGGTCAGCGACGCCCAACTGCGGTTGGACGAGTTTGCCGACGTTCGCAGTGGTACGGTGGTCGGTAAGTCGGGAATCGAACGCGTCTACAACCAACTGCTGATGGGGTTCGACGGTGCCCGTCGCGTTGTTGTCGACAACATTGGTCGTGAGATCGACACGATTGGGGAAGTTCCCCCCGTCGAAGGTCGGCAGCTTCAGCTCACCCTCGACTTCGATCTGCAGCAAGCTGCAGAAGATGCATTCCGGGCCTCTGGCTTTGACGGGGCGGCGGTGGTGCTTGATCCACGCTCGGGCGAAATCCTCGCGTTTGTCAGCCTTCCGGCCTATGACCCGAACGCGTTCGCGCTGGGGATCGACAGTGAGACGTGGGCAACGCTCAACCGCGATTGGCGCCGTCCCTTGAACAATCGGGTCCTGCGTGGGCGCTACTCGCCAGGGTCGACGTTCAAGATTGCCATGGCGGTTGCCGCGATCGAAGAAGGGGTCGTGGACCCGGATTTCCGTGTAATGTGTGGTGGTGGAGGGCGTTACTACGGTCGTTTCTACCAGTGCCACTCGACCCACGGGTCGGTCGATATGCGGGAGGCGCTCGAGAAGTCCTGCAATACGTATTTCTATACCCTCGGCGAACGGATGCAGATCGACCAAATCCACAAGTGGGCCACCGCGTTGGGGTTGGGTGAATTTACGGGGGTTGACCTTCCTCACGAGGTCCGTGGGTTGGTTCCCTCGACCACCTGGAAACGAGAGCGGCGCAACGAACCTTGGTATCCTGGTGAGACGATTTCCGTGGCGATTGGCCAAGGGCCGGTCTCGGTTACCCCTATCTCTCTAGCCGTGATGATGGCTACTATTGCGAATGGGGGCACCCGCGTGACGCCCCATTTATTGAAAGCCGTGAACGACGGGAACGGTTTTGAGCCGATACCTCGTCCGGTACCTCAATCCCGAGTCGAGATAAGCCCAGAAACCCTCGAGGCGGTTACCGAGGGGCTCTGGTACGTGGTCAATCGGGCTGGAACCGGAGGGCGTGGTCGTATCGAAGGTAAGGATGTGTTCGGGAAGACCGGGACCGCACAGGTGATCTCTTTGCAGGGGCGTGCCGCCGCCGGTGATACCGAGCGAGATCTCAGAGACCATGGATGGTTCGTGTTTGCCGCGCCGGCTGGTGCGCCCGAGATCGCAGGGGTAGTGTTCGGTGAACACAACGAACACGGCTATTTGTCGGCGCCGATTGCGAAGCAGGTAATGGAGACCTACTTTGCGAAGAAAGAGGAACGCTCCCGTCTGGCGCTTCCCAGGATAGCTCCGCCGGAGACGGACCCGGCGTTGGCGGCGGCCAATGAGTAACCGAGAGTCTTGATGCTGGAGCAGAGACTGTATCGTCACATCGATTGGTTGCTTCTGGCGGCCCTGATATTGCTATGTTGCATCGGGGTCATGATGATTTACAGCACCACCTACGATCCGTCGGCCGGAATGGCGAGTTCGTTGGTCTCTACCCAGCTCTGGGCGCTTGGGCTGGGGGGATTGGCCTTGGCCGTGACGTTGTCCATCGACTATCGGTGGTTCGCTGATTCGGCGTTGGTGATCTTTATCGGGCTGCTTGTTCTGGTTGGCTATGCGTTGTTCTTCGGGACAACTGGGGGCGGCGCTCGTCGCTGGATTGATCTGGGCGTGTTTAATTTGCAGCCATCTGAGTTTGCGCGCTCGGTCGTGGCGCTGACGCTCGCCGCCGCGCTCGCGCACCGTCGCCGTGGGCCACTCACTGGAAAAGCCTGGCTGCTGACTGGTGTTGTATTGGGGTTGCCCTTTCTCTTGATCGCCCAGCAGCCAGATCTCGGCACGGCCGTGACGTTACTGCCTGTGGCGTTTGCGATTCTGGTCTTCGCGGGGTTACCGCTGCGTTATGTCGCGGTGCTTGTCCTGTTAGCCGTCCTGTCGGCTCCGGTGGCTTGGGCCTACGGGCTCGAGGACTACCAGCGACAGCGAATTTCGAGCTTTTTGGATCCGGAACAGGATGCCCAGGGGGCTGGGTATCAGCAGATCCAGGCACGTATTACCGTTGGTTCTGGGGGCCCAATCGGAAAAGGGTTCCTCAAGGGGACGCAGAGTCAGTACAACTTTCTTCCGGTAGCACACAACGATTTTATCTTTTCTGTTTTGGCCGAAGAGCAGGGTTTCTTGGGGGTAATTATCTCTCTCGGGTTGTATCTCTTCGTCATTCTGCGGGGACTCGAGGCTGCCAGGCTCGCGAAGGACCGTCTGGGAACCTACCTCGTCGTCGGCATAATGTCAGGATTTGCATTTCAGGTGATTTACAACGTTGCGATGTCGGCGGGACTCGCGCCGGTGAAAGGGTTGACGTTGCCGTTAATGAGCTACGGTGGCTCATCCGTTATTGCTACGCTAGCGGCGTTTGGGCTCATTCTTAACGTGAGGATGAGAAGATTTACGAACTAGGGCTTAGGGGGCATCGACGCACGAACGGGAGCCCCCCCAATTCACACGTCGGCGATTCCAGTCCGCAAGGAGAGGGAGCCGCCGGCACGGCAGTGGTCGAGATTAGCGATGCATATCGCCTTGAGCCGGATCGTCCCGTTGACGCGCGTGAGTGCAGAGCGGCGGTGGGTCCGAGCCAGAGAGGCTTCCGTGAGTGGATGCCGAACTCGGTTCTATTGCCGCAGCGGGAGTGCCATTGATGAACAAGGAGATGATCATCTCCGCCAGCGGTCACGAGACGATGGCCGCCATTCTGGAAGACGACGAGGTCGTCGAGGTTTTCGTCGAGCGCGACAAGTCGCGCAGCGTCGCCGGGAATGTCTACAAAGGGCGCGTGTCGAAGGTGCTGCCTGGCATGCAGGCGGCCTTTGTCGATCTTGGCCTTGAGCGAGACGGCTTTCTCTACGTTTCCGACGTCATCGATCCGATGGCCGCTTTGGATGTGGACGCTACCGATGCCGAGGGCGCGGAGCTTTCCGATACAGAGGACAGCGGAGAGGAGTCGGCAGAGGGAACGGCAGAAAGTAGCGCGGCGCGGCCAAGTAGTGGCGCGGGGCGTGGGCGCCGTGGCCGAGGACGCGATCGTGACCGGCACGCGCCTGAGCAGCCAATCGACAAACTCCTGACGGCTGGGCAAGAGATTGTCGTCCAGGTGGTCAAGGAACCATTGGGTACCAAAGGAGCCAGGATAACGTCCCATGTGACGATTCCAGGTCGTTTCCTCGTCTACATGCCAACAGTCGAACATATTGGCGTGTCTCGAAAGATCGTCTCCCGTGAACAGCGAGGCCGTCTGCGGCGGATTGTGCGGGATTTTCGTGCCGAGCATGAGATGCCTGGCGGTGTAATCATCCGCACGGCAGCGGCGGATCGTCCGGAAGAGGATATCCTCAGCGACCTGGCGTATTTTCACGAGTTATGGTCGGAGACCCTGAAGAAAGGCGAAAACCAACGGGCTCCGGCGGTGATCCATCGTGAAGAAAGTCTTGTCGCCAAGTTGTTACGTGACCTGCTGACCGAGGACTTTTCGGTTATTCGGATTGACCATCGCGGGGAGTACCGCAAGGCCGTCAAGCTGATCGAGCGGATCATGCCGGATGTGTTGTCCCGGGTGCATCACTACGACAAGAATTTCCCGATCTTCGAAGAGTACGGGGTGCAGTCGGAAATTGACAAAGCACTTCGGAGCAAGGTCTGGCTGAAGTCCGGTGGCTATCTGGTCATCAATCAAACTGAGGCGCTGGGCGCCATCGACGTCAACACGGGGCGGTACGTGGGCAAGCGGACCGGCCGGTTGGAGGACACTATCGTCAAGACCAATTTAGAGGCCGCTCGGGAGATTGTCAGGCAGATTCGCCTACGAGACCTCGGGGGCATTATTGTGCTCGATTTCATCGATATGGAGGAGCGCAAGAATAGGCAGAAGGTCTATCAGACATTCGAACAGGAAAGTCGTCGCGATCGGTCCCCGTCGAAGGCCGTGCAGGTCTCTGAATTTGGCTTGATTATCACGACGCGCAAGCGAGTTAAACAAAGCCTCGAGCGCCAACTCACGGACCCGTGTCCGTACTGTTCTGGCAGCGCAGTCGTGAAGTCGACATCGACCATCTGTTCCGAAATTTTGTCCGAGTTGCAGAAACTTGGTGCTGATCTAAACGGACATCGGGTACAGCTTCGGGTGAATCCCGATGTGGCGCGTGCCCTGAAGGCGGAGGAGCGGGGAGTCCTGAAGGCGATCGAGCGGTCTCTCGGAAAAGCTATTACCCTACGCTCAGACGCGATCTTGCATCATGAACAGTTCGACGTAATGGCGATGTGAGCCGTGGGGGAGGGCAATCCGCGATCCTTGGTGCGGCGATGAACTGTCAATCGAGAGGATACGGGAGCCAGAAATCGATGGTACGCCACTGGCAAGAGGGCGAGGGTTGAGCAGGAGAAGGTAGGCGTGCGAAAGCGTTAGCTGACGACCAGGTGAATGAAATAATGCGTGTCGCTTTGGTTCACCCAGATCCGTAGATACTCGTTCTCTCGCAGAGTTTCGATTCGTGCCGTGCCACTCGCTGGCGGTGCACTCTTCGCGACATCGGAGATCTCGCTTCCGGGCACAATACTCACGACTTCCCGACCTTGCACTGTACCAGCTTGGCGGAACTCCACCCACCGTTCCAGGACAGCAAGTTGGCCTGGAGCCTCTGGGTCGGCCTGGGCTGCTGTGACGAAGACGTCGTAGGCGCCGGAGACCAGGGTCTCGCCGTTGGCCATGACCTGTCTCGGGAGTTCGACGGAGCCCAGGCTCACTTCGCCGGTCGGCACATTGACCTCTCCCGGGGCGGATTGTGCGGCGAGGTTGGTGATCGCGAATCCAAGAACAGCACAGGCTGCAAAGAATTTGACACACCTTTGTTGATTCATACGTCCTCCACACCGGGTGCTATGCTCGGTCGGAGCAGCCGAACCGATAGCGCCTCATCATACCAGAAACGCCGTACCTTGCCTGCCGTCGAGTGTGAGATCGGCGCTCCAGTTTGCTACAGCCGTGTCGGCCAGCGGATGGCAGGAAAGTGACGGATCGTTGTGCGGGCGATCACCAATCCCTCCCGTTGGAGTAGCTGTCGCTTCAGGGCGGGATCACTGTAGCCACCCAGGCGTCCCCCAGCTCCAACGACCCGATGGCACGGGACACTGGGCGAGCGACAGGTGCGCATGATAGAGCCGACCCGGCGCCAGGCCCGTGGCCGCCCCGCGAGAGCCGCAACGTCTCCATATGTCGAGACGCGCCCCGGTGGAATTCGACGGACCACGTGCAGGACGCGCGCTTGAAAGGATCCGGTGCTGTCAGCAGGCACAAATTTGGCCAGATGGAACGTCGGGAGCTTAGCCCTTGGGTGTGGTTTTCCAGATCTCGTGGATCACGCCAGCCTGAATGAGCTTCGTCGCGAAAACAATCTGACCGGCGTGCGTTGTGAAGTGCAGCACCTGATTCATGATGATTTCCGCGTACGTCGCGGGTGTGCCGGTCAGGTCGGTCACTTCGGAGAGCTGGGTGGGGTCAAACTGTCGGAGGGCCTGGTCGGCTTCCAGCATCGCCGTGTCGAAATGGGCTTGGAGCGTTTCCTTGTTTGGCGGTGTGACTGTTCCACGGCCGGCCTCGAACTCGGCATCGCGGTCTCGTTGATAACCGCTGTTGCCCACGCCGTGCCCAATGTAGAAGCGAGTCGACCCAGCCAGATGAAGCACTAGGTTACCGATGGCGTTGGATTCCTCATTGGAGCGCCACCAGAGCTGACCATCGTTGAGAGCCTCGAGACAGGTGCGTACCTGTCCGGCTTGATGTGTGATGAGGCGCGCCCGCGCCAGTTCCAGAAGAGTGCGGTTGCTTTCGTCGGTCATAACGGCTTAGTCAGCACTAGAGGGGCTGAAACGAGAGTTTCGAGACGCGCCCGTGCCGCGGAGGGTGCCACTCAGGCCGTCGCTCCGCGTAGTTACGCTCGCCGGACAATTGGTAGATAGCATACCCCAGCCATCACGACATCGTAGATCGCACAGGCAGTGGCGTACCAATCGGGGAGTGAGTCGGCCGGAAGAACACTGGCACCATGAATCAGGTCTACGATGGCATGTCCGCCGAATCCCACGGTCAACATGGTAAGTGCGATGTGAGGGGACTGAGTCACTGCGACTGAGGCCAGCATCAGAAAACCGATGGCGAGGGCGATGTCGACGCCACTGCCTGCGGTTGCCGCCTGAGCGAGCGAGAAGCCGATGTAAGTGCCCGCGACCAAGGCCAGGACCAATGCCGCGAATTGGGCAAGTCGAAGCTCGGCGACTAGCCGTGTCGGCGATGCCGGGTCGCTCTGTATCGCGTGTCTGGACAACCGAATCATCGCAAACGCGATAAGGATAGAAGTCACGGCAAGGGCACGGGCTGCGTCGGTCATGGATGTTGTCACCGGATGGTAGAGCTGTCCGCGTGGATCGCTATCGTAGCCGGCTCCGGGGCGCAGCGCCATCCCGGGGGCCTGGTCTTTGCAGTTGATCACTTCCTGGGACAAGGTTGATCACCCTGTGATCCGCATATGATCAGCGCCGTCATGCTTACTTTGCTCTCGGGCCGCTCCGTTCCTGCTGATTGGCGACCACGTCTCGTCTTAGCTCTCGTGGCAGTGTCGTTAGGGGGAGCTGCGTTGTGGCTGCAGGACGTGATTGACCCGCGTTTCCGCGCGGTGGCAGGCATCGTGGCGTTTCTATCGGTGGCTGGAGCCTGTTCCGCACATCTGTCCGCGGTCAACCTCCGGCTTGTGGTCAGTGGTGTTGCCCTGCAGGTTGCCCTGGCAATCTTCATTCTAAAATTTGAGGTGGCAGGCGTACGTCTCGGCTACGAATTCTTCGCGTGGGCGGCGGCCGTTGCGACTCAGTTCTTGGAATTCACCAATGCGGGTTCCCAATTTGTATTTGGCGTGCTGGCGGATCCTGTTCAGATGGGGGAACAATTCTCCGATGGCTTCGTACTGGCGTTTGCATCCCTACCCATTCTCATTTTCATGTCATCGGTGTTCATGGTGCTCTACCACCTGGGAGTGCTCCAGCTTGTAGTGAAGGTCATGGCCCGGGTTATGGCCCGGATCATGGGTACCAGCGGCGCCGAGAGTCTGTCAGCGGCGGCGAATGTGTTCTTGGGAGTCACGGAGGCGCCGATCGCCGTTCGGCCCTACATCATGAGGATGACGCAGTCGGAATTGCTTGCGCTGATGACGGGGGGATTAGCGACGATTGCTGGTTCGGTGATGGCGATTTATATCAGCTTGGGCGCAGATCCGGTGGGTGTCTTGACGACCAGCGTGATGGCGGCCCCGTGTGGTCTCTACCTGGCGAAGATTCTGCTACCAGAACAGGAGGTTCCCGAAACGACGGGCACCGTGCGAATGGAGGTTGAGCGTGAGCACGTTAATGTTATCGATGCGTTAGCGGCCGGGGCTTCAGACGGTACCAGACTGGCGATCAATGTGGGGGCGATGCTTATTGCGTTTCTTGCTTGTATCGCGATGGTTGATCACGGTCTTGGGGTCGTGCACCGCGACTTGTCGCTGGCTGTAATTTTCGGATGGCTGTTCGCGCCGGTCGCAGCGTTATTGGGGGTGGCGTCAGTAGATCTTCCAATGGTCTCTGACTTGCTAGGGACGAAGCTGGCGACCAACGAATTCGTTGCGTTCATCAAGCTGAACACGGCCTATCTCGACCGTATGACCGACCATACGCGAGTCGTGGTGACGTTTGCGTTAACAGGTTTTGCTAACTTCGGATCACTTGGAATATTGCTCGGAGGTATCGGTGGCCTTGCTCCGGCCCGGCGGCCTGATCTGGCCCGGCTGGGCCCAAAGGCTCTGTTGGGTGGTTTTCTGGCGACGTTGATCAATGCAGCGATTGCCTCAGTGCTGGTAGAGCATTAGCCTCTCTGCGGCTGGCGCGGCGGCGTTGCGCGAATTCGCTATCATTGAAGGCTCGGTATCGGAGGATAGGCGCAGATGTTGCCAACTATTGGCTGGGAAGACGGCGAAGTCGTGATGGTGGACCAGCGGAAGTTACCTTCTCGCGAGGTATATGTCCGCTGTCGTACGGCTCGGGAGGTGGCCAAGGCTATCCGTACCATGGTCATTCGTGGCGCGCCCGCGATCGGGGTAGCCGCGGCAATGGGAATTGCACTGGAGTTGCGTCGAAGCACGGCGTCGGGTACGACGCAGTTGGCCAAAGAGTTTTATCGCGCATGCGACCTACTGGCCGAGACACGCCCGACGGCCGTCAACCTGTTTTGGGCAATTCAGCGTATGAAACGTGTGTTTGCGGACGCGATGCGTGCCGGTCATTCGACTGACGAACTGAAAGCCGCCCTGGAGAGTGAGGCGCGGGGTGTGCATGACGAGGACGTCGCGAATTGCCGTGCGCTCGGCCGTCATGGGGCGGCCGTGGTGCCAACGGAGGCCAACGTGTTGACCCACTGCAATGCGGGCGCGCTAGCGACGGGCGGGTATGGTTCTGCGCTCGGGGTGGTGCGGGCTGCCGTGGAATCAGGTAAGCGTGTCGCCGTGTACGCCGATGAGACACGACCGTTCTTGCAGGGAGCGCGGCTTACGGCATGGGAGCTTGTTCGCGAGGGTATCGAGACGACTGTCATTACAGATGGCATGTCCGGGTCGCTCATGCGTGCCGGACGGGTTGACGTGGTCGTTGTTGGGGCGGACCGGATTGCCGCCAATGGGGACGTTGCTAACAAGATTGGCACATATACGGTCGCTGTGCTCGCGAAGGAACACGGTGTCCCCTTCTATGTGGCGGCCCCGGTGTCGACCATTGATCTTGAGACCCTGGATGGGACGGAGATTCCCATCGAAGAGCGGGACGCTCGTGAAATCACGCATTTGGGGGCTACCCAGCTGACACCGACGGAGGCGAGTGTCTGGAATCCAGCATTCGATGTGACACCAGCTTCGTTCGTCGCCGGAATTATCACGGAGTATGGCATTTGTCATGCGCCGTTTACTGAGAGTCTACGAGCGGTGTGTACCCAAGCGGAGCAGGAAAGGAACGACGTGAAGTGAAGAAGACGACCGTATTGGCGATCGAGACATCGTGCGACGAGACGGCAGCCGCAGTCGCGTTTGGGGACGCACGTGGTCCCACGTCCTGGGAGATCAGTTCTAGCGTCATTGCGTCGCAGGTGGAGATCCACCGGGAATGGGGCGGGGTGGTTCCGGAACTCGCGTCCCGCCAGCATCTGCGGGACATCTGCGGTGTTGTCCAGCGGGCGCTCCACGATGGGGGTGTGGGATGGACGCAACTTGATGCGATTGCCGTGACGCAGGGGCCGGGGTTGGTGGGATCGCTGCTCGTCGGAGTCGCGTTTGCCAAGTCATTGGCGCTCGCCTTGGCCAGGCCTCTCGTGCCTGTGCACCATTTGGCGGGGCACATCGAATCGCTGTTTCTCTGTGACCCCGATTTGCCATTGCCGGCGGTGGTGCTGGTGGTCTCTGGAGGGCATACAAGCCTCTATCATTTGCCGGAAGCCGGTGTGTACCGATTAGTTGGTCGCACCCGTGATGACGCCGCCGGCGAGGCATTTGACAAGGTCGCGAAGTTACTGGGTCTCACGTATCCCGGGGGGCCGGTTGTTGATCGGTTGGCGCGAGATGGCGATGAATCAGCCATTCAATTTCCGGTGGCCCGGATGACCCACGCGGATCGGGCTGCGGGGCCACAGACGGGGTCGCTGCCGGGTTTCCCCCGGCGGGCCGCCGGGGAACTGGATTTCAGTTTCAGTGGTCTCAAGACTGCTGTGGCTCGGCACGTACAGCGTCGGCGTGAGAGTAATCAGGCCCCTTTGCCTGACGGGGAGATCGCTGACGTGTGCGCGAGCTTTCAGCGGGCTGTCATCGATGCATTACTCGGCCGCGCGTTCGACGCGGCTCGGCGGTTTGGGGCACGCACGTTGGGGATCGCCGGAGGGGTGTCGGCCAACAGTCGGCTGCGTCAGGACGCGGCCGACCGCGCGGCGGCGAGCGACGTGCGGCTTGTTCTTCCGACCTTGCATCTTGCAACGGACAACGCGGCCATGATTGCGGCCGCTGGCTTGCGGCAGTTTTGCGACGGTGCTACCGGAGCGTTGGATCTCAACGCCAAGGCCACGTTGCCATTGTGATCCCGTTATGGCGTCTCGCGAATATCCGTCACGTCCGATCGTCGCAGTGGGCGGAGTAGTGTTTATCGATGATCGGGTCGTGCTGGTCAAGCGTCGCAATGAACCGCTCGTTGGTCGCTGGAGTTTACCGGGTGGAGCCGTGGAAGTCGGTGAGACGCTTCAAGAGGCGTTGCGCCGAGAGCTTCGCGAGGAGCTTGGCATCGAAGTAGCGGTGGGGCCGTTGATCGAGTTGCTGGATCGCATAACCCGTGACGAGAAGGGGCGAATCCGGTATCACTACGTGCTTGCCGACTATGTCTGTGGTCGCGTCAGCGGAACGTTGCGGCCTGGATCTGACGCCGGAACCCTGGCGCTCGCCGACCCGGATGAGCTTGCGCCGTACGAGCTGACTGAGCGTGCCGTGGCGGTGATTGCCCAGGCGTCATTACTGCGATAACCTCGCTGCAATCCGAGTACTATACGTCCTTCGGCTGACGAGGACCCTCCGTGCACGTACGGTTCTTGGCGCGTGGGTGTCGAGCCATTCATCTGATGAGACTGTCACACGAGGGAACCAACCGCAATGGCAGCGAAGCCCTGGTACCAACAGAGCCACTGGCGCATCCTCCTGTCCTTGGGTCTAGGACTTTTCTACGGGGTCGTGGCGGCCTTCGCTGGATGGGGGGCGTTCACCGCCGATTGGATTGCGCCGTTTGGGGCGGTCTTCTTTCGGATGCTCCTGTTTGTAGCGGTACCGCTGGTGCTGGCCTCGCTCATTACGGGAATTGCGTCACTCTCTGACTTGAACAAGCTGTCGCGGATTGGTGGCAGGACAATCGCCATTTATCTCGGGACGACGCTGGTCGCCTTGGTCATCGGTCTGACGCTAGTCAACCTCATCCAGCCCGGTCGAGCCGTTCCGGATAGTATTCGGGCAAGTCTTCAAGAGACTTACGAGACTGATGTCGCCGCACGCGAAGGTCAGGCGGAGGCCGCGAGCGAGCGCGGACCATTAGAGCCTCTGGTCGACATGGTGCCGGAGAATATCGTCTTCGCGGCGTCCGACAATCGGCGCATGCTGAACGTGGTGTTCATCGCCGTGATGTTCGGGGTGGCATTGATGTTAGTCCCGAAGGCGAAGGCAGAACCGCTGTTGGCGCTGTTTGAGAGTCTCGATGCGGTGATCATCAAGCTGGTCGAGCTCATTATTCGGGTGGCGCCAGTGGGTGTGTTCGCGTTGATTGCGGATACGGTCACCCGGATCGCCGGTGATAGCCCGGCTGACGTGTGGCAATTGCTTGGCGCACTCGGGTTGTACTGTTTCACGGTGTTGTTCGGCCTGGCCCTTCAGATGTTTGTGACCTATCCAGCGCTTTTGCGGTTTCTGACTCCGCTTCGGCTCGGACATTTTTTCCGCGGTATGGTGCAGGCCCAGCTGGTGGCGTTCTCGACCTCATCCAGCGCGGCGACCCTGCCGCTGACCATGAAGAGTGCTCAAAAGAACCTGGGCGTATCCGAGGAAGTCGCCTCGTTCGTCCTGCCGTTAGGTGCGACCATTAATATGGACGGTACCGGGCTCTATCAGGCGGTGGCGGCCGTGTTTATCGCGCAAACACTGGGTATCCCGCTGGGCTTGGATGAACAGTTGACGATTGTTTTTCTCGCCCTTCTCGCTTCGGTTGGAACAGCTGCGGTTCCAAGTGCTGGTGTCGTTATGCTGGTGGTGATTCTCGAAACCATCGGGGTGCCCGCTGCCGGTGTCGCATTGATTCTCGGGGTAGATCGTATCCTCGACATGGCGCGGACCGCGGCTAATGTTACCGGCGACGCTGCTGTGGCCACCATCGTCGCAGCGAGCGAGCAGCAACTCCATCCCGTCGATGCGGAACCACCTCCCACGGCTGGGGGGGCGTACGATCACGTGGAGGATTCATGACGCCCAACCGCGCTGATGCGTGGAGCTTGCTTACCGAGTACACCCGCAACGACCGCCTGTTAAAACATGGGTTGGCCGTTGAGGCGGCCGTGCGGGGGTATGCGAGGGAATTTGGAGAAGATGAAGAGGCATGGGGAATTGTGGCCTTGCTCCACGACTTTGACTACGAGCGGTGGCCCGCGCCGGAGGACCATCCCTTTCGTGGATGTGAGATCCTCCGCGAACGCGGCTACCCGGAGTACGTCATGCGTGCCATTCTGTCGCACGCAGATTACACCGGCGTGATCCGGGAGTCACGGCTTGAACACACGTTATTTGCGTGCGACGAGATGGCCGGTTTCGTGACCGCGGCGGCGCTCGTGCGACCTTCCCGTAGTGTGTTGGACCTCGAAGCGAAGTCTGTCAAGAAGCGGATGAAGGACAAAGCGTTCGCCAGGGCGGTTCCACGGGAGGACCTCCGCCAGGGCGCGGAAGAACTCGGGCTTTCGCTCGATGTGCACATCGCCAACGTCATTGCCTTCATGCGGCTGTGTGCGGACAATCTTGGATTGAAGGGGAGCTTGTAGTAGGGCGCGTGTCGACGTCCGCCGTCGTAGTCTCGTGTTGATATGTGTGGGCGAGTACGACTCCGCCTGAAATCCGCCCTGGTCCATTCCTCGCTCCGCTGACGACGGCTCCGGATCTCGTCTGCTCTTTGCAGTTCTTGGAGTGGCTAGGCCCCTGGTAGTACGCGGAGTTCCGGTCCGCATGCCGTGTCCCGACGAATCTCAACCAGGTACTGCCGTTCAAGGATTCCTGGGACTGTCAAGCGGTTTGTTATGATGGAGAACTGACGTGTCGTCTCGGAGCGTGCCTGTGTGATGTTTGCGTGTGGCCTGGCGAAGCGACGTGTCAAGAAGGACACGCCCGCTCAGGGAATCCGGTGGTGGAGCGTCGAAGGGTATTGATGGCTGACGAGGAACAGGTGGAAGTTGTCGGCGTGCTCGGTTGTGGGCTGATGGGTTCGGGGATCGCTCAGGTCTGTGCCCAAGCCGGGTATCGGACGATCGTGCGAGAGGTCGATCAAGGCGTGCTCGATGCTGGCATGGCCCGCATCGAAAAGTCATTGGGGGCTGGCATTGATCGTGGCACGCTGGCCCCAGAGGCACGTGATGCGGCGATGGGGCGATTGCACCCCACCACAAGCTTCGAATCTTTCGCGGCTTGTACAATCGTTGTAGAAGCAATTGTCGAGAACGTGGACGCCAAGCGTTCTGCGTTTGCTGCGCTGGAAGACGTTGTGGGGGCGGAGACGGTATTCTGCTCGAATACGTCTTCGGTCTGCATCACCGAACTAGCCAGTGCGACAAGGCGACCGCACAAGTTCGCCGGCTTGCACTTTTTTAATCCTGTGCCCATCATGCCCCTGGTCGAGGTCATCCGTGGGCTCGCCACGGACGATGGGACTTACGACCGCGTCGTGACGTTCGCAGAGTCCCTGGGGAAGCAGGCCGTAACCGCACCGGACCGGCCGGGGTTTATCGTGAACCGGCTGCTCATTCCATATTTATTGAGTGCAATCAGGGCCTACGAGAATGGGTGTGGCACGCTAGAAGATATCGACATTGCGATGACTCAGGGATGCGGGCATCCCATGGGACCGTTTCGGCTCGCCGATTTTATCGGCCTCGACACGACCCATTACATTGCAGACATCATGTATCAGGAGTTTCGCGATCCAGCCTATGCGTCTCCGCCTCTCTTGAAGCGGTTGGTGTTGGCTGGGCGGTTGGGACGTAAGAGTGGTCATGGCTTCTACCAGTATTAATCCATCTGCTTCGGTATTGGACGCGAACCCGATCGAGGGAGTGCTCTCCGAGGCGGTTCGTGTTTTGGTTCGTGAGCTTGGTGAAGATCCCACGCGCGAGGGATTGGCGAAGACACCAGATCGCGTCGCGAAATCGCTTCGTTTTCTGACGAGCGGTTACGAGCAAGACATCGACGCAGTTATTAATGATGCGCTATTCACTGTGGACTACAGTGAGATGGTCATTGTGAAAGACATTGACTTCTATAGTCTCTGTGAACATCATCTCTTGCCTTTTTTCGGCCGATGTCACATTGCCTATCTCCCGCGAGATCGGGTCATTGGCTTGAGCAAGCTTCCCCGCCTGGTCGAGGTATTCAGCCGGCGGTTGCAGGTGCAAGAGCGCTTGACGAATCAGATCGCGGAGACAGTTGTAGACAAACTGAACCCCCTGGGGGTTGCGGTTGTTGTGGAAGCGACTCATTTGTGCATGGCGATGCGAGGCGTTGAGAAGCAGAATTCTGTCGCATTGACACATGCGATGCGTGGGGTATTCCAGGAAGATCCCGCTGTCCGCAGGGAATTTCTGGATATGCTTCAGCGGAGACACGCCGGAACGACGCTTTCGAGGTCTCTGGAATCGTTTCATGAATAGGTGTCTGATGCGCTCTCTATCTCGTCACGTGGTAGTGGTGGGTAGCGTCGTGAGCCTCAGCGTGGCCCTGTTAGATGCGCAGTCGCGTCGGGTTGAGGCGGTTGAAGTCCAGTGTCCGTCTGAACTTGGAGTTGGGGTTGAGACCAACTTCAATTTTTGCGATGTGTTGATCGGGGATGAGATCGCCGACGGGATTCTTTTGCTTCTTCCGCCACATCGCGGTCCCGCCACGGTTACCTTTTCCCTGCACGGTCGACATACCTATTCAGAGGATGACGTTGCCCGTGGTCGTGGTTATGCGAGGTACCTGGCGCGCGCAGCCGTCGCGACCAGTGAGGCCGTGTTGTCACGTCCGGTCGCACTTGCCGAATTTCATGGCCCGATGAATCTTTTTGATCGGATCGGCGGTGGGGCTGGGCCAGGCGGTTTGAAAGCAGTCGCGCCGGTCGGAAATGAAGAGATTCGGGTGACGGTTCCCTCGAATGTTACGGAGATCAGTATCGTCGGGCTTGAGCTTGAGGTGCAGCGAGTCGATGGCGTGCAGTCGTACACGGCGGAGGGGCGCCCCATCGCATTGATCAGTAACGCGCAGGTCGACTATCGGGCGAGGTGAAGATTGGCGTCGGGGATGAATGAAGCACGGATTACAGGGGATCAGGTGAAGGATATCGTTGTCGTTGGAGCGGGGCCGGCGGGGTTGTCGGCGGCGATTGCCGCGAAGAAGATGGGGCTCGGCTGCACGGTATTCGAGCGCGGGGCGGTGGTGAATTCCATTCTGCATTTTCCCGTCAATATGGGCTTCTTTACGACGCCTGAGCTACTGGAACTTGGTGGGCTCCCGTTCGTGACACCTTACGAGAAACCGACGAGAGACGAGGCATTACGGTATTACCGCCGTGTCGTCGATGCGTATGAACTGGATGTGCAGTTAGGGTGGGACGTCCGGGGCATCACCCGCGAGTCTGGACGCGACGGTGAGGGCTGCCTCGCCGTAGAGACGTATGAGCCGCAGGTGGGGGCGAGTCGGTGTCTCGCCCGGGCGGTGGTCGTGGCCGTGGGCGCGTACGAGCGACCCAATCTGCTCGGTGTGCCAGGTGAGGACCTGGCCCACGTGTCGCATTACTATACGGAAGCACATCCTTATTACCGCAAACGGGTTGTTGTTGTCGGTGGCAAGAACTCAGCCGCTGAAACAGCACTTGAGCTCTTTCGGGCGGGCGTTGATGTGACGCTTGTGCACCGGCATGCCGAGCTCGGCAGTGGAATCAAATACTGGGTTCGGCCGGATATTGAAAATCGTATCAAGGAAGGCTCGATCCCCGCGTTGTTTGAGACGCGGGTCGTGGAGATTCATCCCAGGGCGGTCATCGTCGAACGTGAGGGGAAACGATGGGAGTTACCAGCCGACGGAGTATTTTTGTTGACCGGTTATCACCCTGACGTCGAAATGTTAGCGCGATTCGGGATCGCCGTGGATCCTGAGACCATGGTTCCGTCACACGCTCCAGAGACCTACGAGACGAATGTGCCCAACCTGTTTCTCGCGGGGCAGGTGATTTCGGGTATTCATAGTGGCCAGATCTTCATCGAGAATGGGCGATTTCATGGTGAGATGGTCGTCAAGGAGATCGCGCGTCGTCAGGCCTCGAATAATCAGACAAGCGTGACCGCATAGAGTCCGCTCCGGCGACGGTTACTATTGGAACCCGGTTGGGGGCTGATGTATGAGTGCGTGCATTTCGATCAGCTCGATGAGTGACTCGGAACGGCTGATGATGTCTTCGCGTTCAAGAAGGGCCTGCTTTTCTACCGGTTCGAAGTCCAGGTACTGGGCCAAGGTGTTCACCAGATCTTCGTCGCCCATGTCTCCAGGTACCGCGGCTCCTCCTGGCATGTCGAGACGGCCTGCGAGGAGGTCTTCGAGGTGGCGGCGCGCCTGCCGCGCGGCGCCACGAGTCGTGTCCGTGGAGGGCTCAGGCAGGGGCTGGATCTGCGCACATCGATACGGGTGCCCGTCCTGCTCTGTGATAACCCGGAACCGCTGAATTCCGCGCAAGATGATGTTCGAGCGGCCATCTTCCAACTTTTCTGCATGGCTGATGAGCCCGGCGCACCCCACCTCATAGATTGGCGGCGGCTCTTCGATGTCGTCACGTCCACTCTTCAGAAGGACGATGCCGATAAGTCGGTCTCCCTTCAGCGCGTCCGCGAGCATTTCCTGGTAACGCGGTTCGAAGATGTGGAGCGGCAAGAATACCGACGGGAACAGTACCACGTTCGGTAGCGGAAAGAGCGGAATGATTGATGGAAGCATGCGCCGGGAAAAATCAATGAATGGTTCGAGTTTTCTTGTCGAGAAAATCCATCAGGACGTAGCGGCCTAACGTGTGGGGCGTCGTGAAATACGCCTTTCCATGGCAGATCGAGGTTACACGTTTGACGAAGCTCACGAGGTCGTAGTCGCGGGCGAGCATGAAGGTATTGATGAGGATCCCGGCCTTTCGGCAGTTGGATACTTCAGCAAAGGTTTCTGCGATCACCCACGGGTCGAGTCCGAACGCGTTTCGATAGATCTGGCCATCGGACCGTGTGAGTGCAGACGGTTTGCCGTCAGTGATCATGACGATCTGCCGCATTTCTCTCGGTTGTCGCTCGAGTAGTCGTCTGGCCAACCGCAACCCTTCCCGGGTATTGGTGTAGTAGGGGCCCACTCGCGCGCGTGCGAGCTGGCGAAGCGGAATTTCTTCCGCTGAATCGTGAAAAAGGACAACCTTGAGTGTGTCGCCGGGATACTGATGACGTATCAAGTTGGCCAGGGCCAGTGCGACCCGTTTCGCGGGCGTGAAGCGGTCTTCGCCGTAGAGAATCATGCTGTGGCTGCAGTCGAGCATGAGCACCGTGGCGCAGGCACTTTGATACTCGCCTTGCGAGACCATCAAGTCCTCGTGTTCGACGTCAAGCCCGGGGCGGCCCACCGCATCTGGCCCGAGACGCTTGACGGCATTTAGCACTGTGGCACTGGCGTCGAGGTTCAGCGTGTTTCCGAATTCATAGGCTTTCGGGGCGCCGCTGGTTTCCACGCCGGTGGCGACGTCTCTGGTGTCATGGCGCCCCAGTGTGCTGTGTCCGACTGAACCAAGTAGATCGCGTAGAGCTCGGTAGCCGAGGAAGTCGAGGCCTTTATCGGTGACCTCGAAGCGCATTGGTGGCCCATCGCGTTCTTCTGTTCCCTGTCCTTCCCGATGACGTTGTTCGGCCTCGAGGTCCGGATGGCGTGTGATGTAGCCGTGATCGGCCATCTTTTCGATCAGTTGCTGGATCAATTGCTCGAGGGAGGATGGGCCATCCACGTCGGCCGGATCGCCAAGCAGCTGAGATACCGTGCTGTCCGGTAGGAGGCCGTCGTTCAGCAGTGCCTCGAGAATCGCATCATGCAGTGCTTGTTCGGATCGTTCGTTCGGGTTGTCGAACGCATCATCGGATTGGCCGGACGCGTTGCCGAATCCGCTGTCAAGCAGGAGCTGGGACAGCTTCGAGACGAGTTCTTCCAGGTCGATGCCGTCAAGGTCGTCACCCGTGTAGCGGGTGTAGCGGTATTTCATGTGATTCGAACTCTTGATCGCAAATTGTTTGTTTCGTTCGAACGGTCAACAGCGCTCCAGAGCGATTAGTTGTAGTACTTTTTCTTACCCGGTGGAACTTGAATCTCCGTCTCGAAGAGTTGTTCCGCCGTCGGTGTAGTTCGCCGTACCCGTTTTTTCTTTGTGGCACGATATTGCCATTCGTCTGTCCGGCTGATCTTCTTCTGGGCACAGAGCCCCTCGATGACGAATTCAATGGCCGAGGCCCGCGCCGAAGTCGGCGCTTCGGCGGCGATGCCCGCATGCGTTGAGAGCTCGTGCAGGCCCTGTACTTGCTCGGTTTGGGCGAGGAGTTCCTCCGAGGGGGTGCCGTCCCCCAGCGCGAGTGTGCCTCCAAGGTCGAACCATTCCACGATCTGGTCGGTGTCGACTTCGCCATACCATCCGTCGAAGACGTGACCGACGGCCGTGCGGACGACCTCCCGCGCTATGGTACCGGCGCCTTGGAGTTCTCCTTCATATTCGAGTTCGAGTTTGCCCGTGATCGAGGGGAGCGCCGCATAAATATCTGCCGTTCGAACGACCGCCGGCGACTCACCGCTGATCAACGCGCGTCGTTCGGAATTGGAGACCGCATTCTCGAGACACGTGATCGGTAGCCGCTGGCTCACCCCCGAGCGTTTGTCAATCTTGGCGTGATCACGAGCGACGAACGCGACCTCTTCGACGATTTCACGTATGTAGGAAGGAATTTGTGTCTCGTTTTGGCCTGTTGCTGCTGCACTCCGGTCGGTCCATGCTTCCTGGGTTGTGATGGCCAAACCTGCTTGCCGTGTTTGTGGATAATGAGTCTGAATTTCTGCGCCCATTCGGTCCTTGAGGGGGGTCACGATTTTGCCGCGCGCAGTGTAGTCCTCGGGGTTGGCCGTGAACGCCATGACCACGTCGAGGGGCAGGCGGATTGGATAGCCTTTAATCTGTACATCACCCTCTTGGAGGATGTTGAAAAGGCCTACCTGGATCTTGCCGGCGAGATCCGGAAGTTCGTTCACGGCAAAGATGCTGCGGTTGGCCCTGGGGAGCAGGCCATAGTGGATCGTGAGTTCATCAGAGAGCTCGAGCCCAGCGCGAGCGGCTTTTATGGGATCCACGTCGCCGATCATGTCAGCGATCGTCACATCGGGCGTTGCCAGCTTTTCGATCAACCGGCGTTCACGAGGAAGCCAAGCGACAGGCATGTCGTCGCCTTCGTCCTCTGCACGTGCGCGACAGGCGCTGCACAGCGGGGCCAGTGGGTCATCGTTGATTTGACATCCAGGCACAACCGGGATGACTTCATCAAGCAGGGTGGTCAGGCCTCGTAGGATGCGCGTCTTGGCCTGACCACGGAGGCCCAGCAGGACGAAGTTGTGCTGAGCGAGCACCGCATTGGCGACCTGGGGAATGACCGTGTCGTCGTAGCCGACGATTCCTGGGAATAACGGTTGATGCTGGCTGAGCCTGTGCATCAAGTTTTCCCGCATTTCGAGTTTGACACTTCGGTGGGGGATTTGCCCCGCCTCAATGGCCTGACGAAGTTCTCCAACGCGTTCCGGTCGTGACATGGTTTCAATAGTAAGGTCCACGCGAACAACGGCGATAGCTATTTCGTGTGTTCACGGATTCGGTCTGTTCAGGGAATCAATCGAAACGAAGCGGGGTTGGATGTCGATGGGAATGTGATCCAGCCGATTCAGCACCTGCTGTACTTCTGGACGAATGACGCCGCGGGTTTCCAGTAGCCGTTCGGCTGCTGCGATGTCACCGGTAGCCTGGATGGTCATGAGTTCGCTGGTCAAATTCCGTACCGCGTTGCGAATTCTCCCATGGTCGACACCGAACCGACCATCGCTATCGACGGTCACAGCCCCCGCGTCGAGAAAACTGTTGAGTTGAATGGCGACGCCTCGACCGTGTGCTTCATTGATGCCGAATCGGAGGGACCGAAAGGTAGATGCGAGAAATGTCGTGTAGATGCTGCGTTCTAGTCGTTGGTCGACGATACCCTGATCGAGAAGCTTGTGTAACGCCCAAAGGCCGGAGATGTCCGCTTTGGCTTCCTCGATGGTGCTGTGGGTCTCTTGCAGTTCCTGGCGCACAGTAGTTTCTTCGCCATTCACGGTGATGGTGCCAGGGCCAAGTCCGTGCATGAGTTCATGCATCAGTATGTGGGTGAAGAAGGCCTCGAATGAGACTTCTTCGCGTTCCGCGGGCCGAAGCGCCACCGCTGAAATCGGCGTAAGCACGCGTTCGAATTTCGCTTCTTGCATGTTCTTCAACATGACTCGCTTGGAGCCTTTTTCTCGGACGACCCGTTCGTCGTTCGGAAGGTTGAAGGCTGCGGTCTGCACCCCGCTATTTGCATCTCCCGCGGTGAAGAGAACGTTGACGACGCGTATTGGGGCGAGGGACCCTAGGGCTGAATTACGGAAGGCAGGGGCGAGCGGGAGGCTGTCTTCAAGAGCCTGAAGGTGCGTTCCGAAGCGTTGGAGATTCGCCGTCTCGGTGTCGTCGCGTAGGGTTACGAATGCTTCGAAGGCGGCCTTGTAGTTGAACCACAGGTCTTCGTAAACCTCATAGGGACCGATCGTGAGCTCAATCGAGGCGTCGAGTTCCATCCACGCCACGTCGCTCTCGTAATAGTCATTGGAGAGAAATGCGTCGGCGCGTGTTTCGAGGTAGCGTTGGAGTGTTGGTTGAGTCGTTACTCGGGCGGCTGCCTGCAGGTGGTTGGCCGCCAGCGCGAGGGGGCCCTGATATTCGACGCTGTAGGGGACGCTGATGAGTCCGCGAATTGGGTCCCGTCTGATCGTGGTGAAGAATCCCGTAGCCGCGTCTTGAACGCTGGGTGGTAGCGTGTCGAACCAGGCTGCAACCTCTTCCCTGGTTGCATCCCCTGGATAGAAATTCCCCGCGTCTGGTTTCGGTGGCGCACCGGGTATGAAGGCGCGGTTATTCTCGATACGGGACCAAGGCCCCTTGTTGAGTAGAAAGAACCCCAGGCGAGCCTGACCCGCCGCGGTCGTGTCGCCAAGTAGGGTGAGGACCATCGACGGATTTCCCGCCCAGACCTGCTGGAGGAAAAGGCCGTCCATGACGCGGGCTGCCTCCACGATGTGTCGAAGCGCTTCGAGTTCGGAATCGTCAAGCGTCGAGAGATCTGCGCCTATGTCGACCGGCGCGAACAGTCGCGTCATCGTTGCTCCCTGGATGGTACCCTGGTAGCGTCCTGCTGCCGGCGCTCCGGCGGTGAGCATGAGCGCTGTGATCACGGTCAGAAGATAGGCGGCGGCGGCGTGGTCGGTTCGTTTTTGCTCGAGCATCTGACGGTCTCCCACGTGCGCCGGTTGACGGCGACGCGACGATGCATCCCGTGCGTCGTCTGTACATCATCATGAAACGACTGGCACAAGGAAGGCAAGAAAACGGACTTGTTACACTGTGTCGGAAGGGCGCGGGGAAGTGGCAGATGTCGGCTACGCGAGGTGTCTCGTGGGTGAGTGGAGTTTTGGTCAGGCATGAGGTGGCCCCGCCGGGAGCGGAATGGCTCGGCTGGAATCCAGATTCCTGGGGTCCCTAGAGCGGAGCAGATATGACGGACGCGACACAACTGGCGGTTATCGGAGGGGGACCTGGGGGATATGCGGCAGCGTTTCTGGCTGCGGATCTGGGGCTGAAGGTTGCGTTGATTGACGAGGCAGCCAACCCGGGTGGCGTCTGTTTGTATCGCGGATGCATGCCATCAAAAGCGCTGTTGCACGTTGCCAAGGTGTTGACTGAGGCGAGTGAGGCGGAGGCGTGGGGAATCCGCTTCGGTGACCCGTCTATTGATCTCGAACGCCTGCGAGCCTGGAAGGACGGAGTGGTGGGGCGTTTGACCGGCGGTTTGGGACAACTCAGTACCCAGCGGGGCGTGACATATCTCCAGGGGCGAGCTGAACTTCTGGGGCCGCGGTCCGTTCGAGTGGTTGCCGGTGATGGTACGGCGCGAGAGTTGACGTTCGAACACGGGATTCTCGCGACCGGATCACGACCGGCGACACCGGCGGCCTTGTCGCTTGAAAGTGACTGCGTCTGGGACTCAACTCGTGCGCTCGACATGGCGTCGATTCCTGATTCATTGCTTATTGTGGGCGGTGGTTACATCGGGCTCGAACTAGGGTCCGTTTACGCTGCCTTGGGGACGGCGGTTACCGTTGTTGAGATGACGGCTGGCCTGCTGCCAGGAACAGATCGTGACCTCACGGCAGTAGTGGCGCGGCGACTCGAGGCGTCGTGTGAGGAAGTGCTCCTGGAGACGACGGTCGCGGGATTGGTGGACGAGGGCGACCGGATCAGGGTGACCCTAGAAGGAAAGGACGTGCCGCCGCGAGAGCAGTGTTTCGACCGTGTGTTGGTCGCCGTGGGACGGGTGCCGAATTCTGAAATTGCGGGGCTGGAACGAACCACCATCCAACGCGATGGGCGTGGCTTTGTGGTGGTCGATGGCCAGCGACGGACGGATGAACCAACACTCTTCGCAGTTGGAGATCTTGTTGGTGAGCCGATGTTGGCGCACAAGGCGAGTCATGAGGCCCGGACGGCCGTGGAGGCGATTGTTGGCCGCCAGGCGGTGTTCGAACCGGCGGCGATACCGGCCGTGGTCTTCACTGACCCCGAGATTGCATGGTGCGGCCTTACCGAGGCGCAGGCGTCAGCCGAGGGTCGCGCGGTTCAGGTGTGTCGTTTTCCCTGGGCGGCATCTGGCCGGGCCGTCACTGTAGACCGACCAGCGGGGCTGACGAAACTGATTGTGGATCGGGAGTCCGAAGAGATTCTCGGTGTCGGCATTGTCGGGAGCGGAGCCGGAGAGCTGATTGCGGAGGGAGTTGTGGCGATGGAAATGGGTGCTACGGCGTCGGATCTACGTCTCTGTATTCATCCGCATCCCACGTTGTCTGAGACGCTGATGGAGTCAGCCGAAGTCTTCTTTGGGCAGAGTACCCATGTGTATCGACCTAAGCGATCCCGCTAGTCCGGCCCATGCTACTCGTACCGGTTGCCTCTAGGGCGTCGGCCTGTTCGTGTGCATGGTACGAGCTTCGCACCAGTGGGCCCGACTCAACGTGGCCAAACCCTAGGTCTGTGGCGATGTCTTTGAGAGCCGAAAACTCGTCCGGGTGGTAGAAGCGGGCGACAGGCAAGTGGGCCAGTGAGGGGCGGAGGTACTGGCCGATTGTCACGATGTTACAGTCGGTTTTCCGGAGATCGCGCAGGGCTTGGTTCAATTCCTCCCACGATTCACCCAGACCAACCATTAGGCCAGATTTTGTTGTTAGCCGGGGCTCCCGTTGTCCTGCGCGCCGAAGGAGGTCGAGGGCGCGAGCATAGTTTCCACCGGGACGAGCCCGACGGTACAAACTCTGCACTGTTTCGAGGTTGTGGTTCAGCACGTCCGGGTGAGCGGCGAGCACTGTTTCCAGTGACTCCGGGGAGCCACCAAAGTCTGGCACAAGTGTTTCGATACGGCAGGAGGGTCTACGGGACCGGACCGCATGAATCGTGTCCGCGAAGATACCGGCGCCTCCGTCGGGTAGGTCATCACGGTCGACCGAAGTGATCACCACATAATCGAGTGCAAGCGTTGACACGGCATGAGCGATTCGCGCTGGTTCGTTGGTGTCGACCTGGGCAGGTTGGCCGTGTTCGACGTTACAGTAGGCGCACGCCCGCGTGCAGATGCTGCCGAGGATCATGAAGGTTGCCGTGCCGTGATCCCAACACTCTCCGATGTTTGGGCAATTCGCTTCCTCGCAGACCGTGTGGAGGGAGCTCTCACGAACCAGCTGCTTGAGGCGCAAGTAGCCGGGGCTGCCGGGTGATTTGACCTTGAGCCATCGTGGTTTGCGTCCCGCCGGTAATGGTTCCCCGCGGATTCGGCGGCCTCGATAGAACGTAGCGGGGGCCGTGACGATATCACCCGCGGAACTGTCCGTTCTCGTCATACGGCGATGGTAACGCCTGGCTCGAGAACCATGCAATGGTGTGAAACGTTCAGGGTCGAGTAGAATGCCCGCGCTTTCGAGATGAATGAACGGATGAGAATGTGACTGAGAAGGACTGCCCCAAGCGGACGTTTACCCTGACAGAGGCGCAACAGGCTTTACACGAGGTCCGGGCTCTCACTGAGCGTGCGGTTTCCGAAGTGGAGCGCCTTTCGGCAGATATTCAACAGATGGCGGAGACGGATCCGGCGAGGACGGTTACGGCCAAAGAACTCGATGCCGTGGTGGTGGCCTGGACCGGCGAGGTGCAGGTCATGGGCGTGGAAGTAAAGGGGCTGTGGTTGGTCGATTTCGACAACGGTGACGGTTATTATTGCTGGCGATACCCAGAAGCCTCAATCCTTCACTACCACGGGTACGACGAAGGTTTTACAGGGAGGATGAAGATTGTCTGAGATGTTCCCGACTTGAATGGAACCACTCGGGCGCGGTATCCTCTTAGGGCGGTCGCGGAATAGTCCGCATTCGCTTTGTGATAGCTCGTGAATACAACAGTCTTCGCTGTTGCGGCGGCAGGGCGAACGAGACGGAGGGCTTGATGGCATACACGATTTGTGAACCCTGTGTGGGGACCAAGGATACGGCCTGCGTGGACGTGTGCCCTGTGGATTGCATCCACCCGCGCAAGGATGAAGAAGAGTTCGAGGCTGAAACGATGCTCTACATTCATCCAGATGAATGTATTGACTGTGGTGCGTGCGTACCGGCCTGTCCGGTGGAAGCCATTTTTGAAAATGACGAAGTCCCGGAACAGTGGCAGAGTTTCATTGAAACCAATGCCACGTGGTTCGAGGGCAAGTAGCCGGGTGATGCGTCAATGGGGCTAATCGAACATCGCTTCGAAGATAATTTCATTACCACCAATCTTGACAAGGTGCTGAACTGGGCCCGTCAGTCTTCCCTTTGGCCGATGGGGTTTGGTTTGGCGTGCTGTGCCATCGAGATGATGGCCACCTCCGCGTCTCGTTTTGATATCGCACGGTTCGGAGCTGAAGTGTTCCGGGCGTCTCCCAGGCAGGCCGATCTCATGATCGTGGCCGGGACCGTCACCAAGAAGATGGCTCCCGTGCTTCGGCGGTTGTATGATCAAATGCCGGAGCCCAAGTGGGTCATCTCGATGGGGAGCTGTTCGAATGCCGGTGGGCCTTTTCCAACCTACTCTGTGCTGCAGGGGGTCGATAAGGTTGTGCCGGTCGACGTCTACGTTTCCGGATGTCCGCCCCGGCCGGAGGCTCTGTTGTATGGGCTCATGCGACTCCAAGACAAGATACGCCGCGAGAATACGGTGCTTCGCAAGGAGCGCGTCGTGATGGCGGGGCAGACAGAGCCGATTCTCGTCGAAGATCGAGGGTAGCCGCGTGCAGCAGCTGTCGAAGTTCCTTCGGATGGTATTTTTGGTTGACCTCGTCAAGGGGTTGCTGGTTACGCTTAGGTATACTCCCCAGCCCGCGTTTACGTTCCAGTATCCTGCCGAACGGCGCCCTGTTGCTCCCCGCTTCCGGGGTGTCCTGCGGCTCCAGGTGGAGCCGGAGACGGGTGCTCAGACGTGCATCGTGTGCGATCAATGTGCGAAAGCCTGCCCTGATGAGTTGATTTTTCTTGGTGGGCACCGTGAGCCAGGGCACAAGATCAAAGTCCTCGATTTTTTCGACTTCAATCTTTCTCGCTGTAGTTTCTGCGGTTTGTGCTCAGAAGTCTGCCCGACGAAGCCCGTGAAAGCCCTCATCATGAGTGAGGACTACGAGCTGGGCAGCTACAACCGACAGAAGCAGATACTGAGGGTGGACGACATGTACGATGGTGTCGCCATCGAGCAGTACACCCGCTGAACCTTTACACTGCACACTGCGCCGGGCCTCTTTCCGGTATCCTGTCTGGCGTCGTGCCGCTGGAGGTGGATATGCGACTCTCGTTGCGCACCGTCGGGATGGTGATGGCGAGCGTACTCGCGGTACAAGTCTTTCTCGGTGCACAGTTAGGGCCAGACACGGCCCGGAGTGAGACTAGGCTTCAACTCGCAAACTTGCTGTTTGACGACCAACGGTACTGGGAAGCGATTCCCGTCTTCGACGATGCAAAGGACGACGCTTCGTCGGACCAGTTCATTCGTGCTTCGGTCGGCTTGCTTGGAGCGCTGCTGCAGGTTGCGGAGTTTACCCGTGCACAAGCCGAAGCGGAGGTTCTCAGACGGTTGGCGCCGGGGGATCCTGAAGCATTAGCACTTGTGGGTGATGCGTTATGGGCGGGCGGACTCTTCGACGAGGCCGAAGAGATCTATCGCGATGTCTTGACGCTTGATCCAGAGTCTGGCAGTGGAAGAAACGGCGTCGCAAGAAGTCTTGCGACCCGGCACGAACTCGAGGATGCGCTGGGTTGGGCGCAAGCTGCCATTGTGGTGGAACCGGAAGCCGCCATATTCCATCATACGCTTGGCCATATCTATCAGCGGATGCGCCAATTTCCACCCGCGGCTGATGCCTACCAGCGTTACGTCGATTTACTTCCCACCGCCACGAACCTGGAGAAGGCGGAATGGGCTCGCGCGGAAGTTCAATTCTTGCGTTCATTTGGAGACCGGCCAGCGATGGAACTGGCCGAACCTGGTGTCGTTCACACGATTCCGTTCAGACTCATCCGAGACAAGGTTGTTGTTCGTGGTCGTGTGAACGGCGGCGAGGTTATTGATTTTGTGATGGATACCGGGGCGGAGCAGACGGTGCTCTCGCAACCCGTGGCTCAGCGTCTCGGGGTTCAACCGATTTCGAATACTCTCAGCGCAGGGGTTGGTGAGGTGGGGTTGCGCGGGCTGCAGGTGGGACGACTGGAGTCGCTAGAAGTGGGATCGCTGCGCGTGAGCAATCTTCCGACATTGATCAAGAGTCCGCCTCTCGGCGGGCTGCCAACTCCGGAAGCGGAGGGTTTTTCCCCGCTTGCGCTCGGCCTGTCGATGACCGTGGATTACGATCGTCAGGAACTTATTATTGGAGAGGAACTTCCGGAGGAGCCGTTCGATGTCGCGTTGCCGCTTCGGCAGCACCGGCTCACCGTTGTGCGAGGTGTCGTTGATGGGCAGTACCCTCGAAGCTTTGTCGTCGATACTGGTGGCGAAGTGATATCTATCAGTCAGGGGACGGCCAATCTGCTGCCGCCGCTGTCGGTGCGTCGGGTGCCGGTACGGGTGTACGGCACCTCGGGATGGGATGCTGAAGCGTATGTTCGCCCGGGAACCAATCTGGCGTTCAATCAACTCCTCTACCGTAATCATTCAGTCGTCGTCTTGAACCTGCACCGGCCGAGCGCGTTGCTCGGTTTTCATATCGGCGGGATCGTGGGACACGCGTTCCTCAGTAACTATCGCGTCACGTTTGATCTGAACCGCAGTTTGTTGAAGCTACAACAACTCTGAGCGTGGGACGGAACTGCGTTCGGGACGCGGTCGTATGAGTTCCCGAACAACGCAGCCCGGGAACTCCGTCTTGTCGGAGCCGGGGACGGCCAAGTCATCGCCCATCTCTATAGAGAGGGAGCGCTCTGAAAACTCCCGGTGGTCTCACTGCCGGCCAGCGTCTCTAGCCCTGTTCGAGGGTCGGGTTCCCCTTCACCGCGTCACATCAAAAATCGTATCCCATCCAGAAGTCGAATCGAGACTGTCTGAATGCGTCGCTGCCACCTTGACTGGCAAATAACACGTCTTCCCACTCGCGGTTGAAGAGTGTGGGCCATGACCAGTCGAAGTGGAATGGGATGCCGATTAATGACGTCGTGAGCCCGAGGCCATACGAGGCCCGGCCATTCATCAGTCGGAAACCTGACACCGTGACGGGGGGGCCTCCTACTGGCGCAAAATTTCCTGTCTCCGGGTCGAACGCGTAGCCAATCGTCGGATTGTAGGTTTCCGCGTCTCGCGAGAAGAAGGTAAAGGGTTGCCCGTTGAGACTGGCTCCACCGGCGTTGAAGAAAAACGTACCGCGGATGCCGCCGAGGACCCCGATTGGGGTAAGCATGGCTTCTACTAATGGGAATCGCAGCTCGGCGTTGAAGAAGCCGCCTTTGTGGCCGATGAATTCGAGATATTCATAGCCGCGCATTTCGGAGTTTCCCCCGAAATACACGAAATCTGGGAACTGGCCATAACTTTTGAATCCGCGCCCTCGAACGGCGAAGACCCCAGTTTCACCGATGCGCTTGTAGTAGCGAGCGTCGGCATCGAGGGTCTGCTTGCCCAGGAACATCGTGCCTACAGAGGGTGCATATTGGTATCCGAATCGCATCGTGTTGCCAGAGACTGGACCGAACTCTCGGAACACTGTGGTCTCCTGCACGAACGAGACACCGACGGGTATCGATGCCCCGTTTCGAAAGAGTTGTGTTCCGTATTGGTTCTCCTGGAACTGTCGCGACTGGTCGGCGAGGCCCTGGTTGTTGAAGCGTTCGTTGAAATGGAACATGCCCCCGGTGAGTTCGATCCGCCGGAATCGGTCGAAGGGGTAGATTCCGAATACGTTCCCGCCACGTACGGTCTGCACGGCAAGGGCGTCATCCCGATTCAGAAAACCCAACCCTGGACCGAAGAGGCCCGCTTGGCCATAAAAAAATGATTCTTGTGAGAAACCCTGTGCCGCGAATTGGAAGCGGCCGCTCAGATTCGCGTAGGACCCAGCGAACGTCCGATACTGGGAGATTGAATACGCGAAGAGAGTGAAATTTTGGTCTCCAAGCACGTCACTGAACGAGATCGAGGTGCCGCCCAGAAGATCGCCGCCGCTAGTGGCTCCGACTTGTACCGGCGGGCGGCCATCGAGAAACATTTTTTCGAAACGGCCCTTGCGCCGGTTATTGGCGGCAATGAGATTGTGTGTCAGTGGTGCCTGGAAATCGATGGTTGGTCCGGGAGAGCCAAAGTCGCTGGTCGAGGCGGTATAAAGTGGCTCGTCTCGTACTAGCGTGTGGACCCCGTACTCACCTCTGAAATAGGTAATGAACCCGATTCGTACCTCATCGTCACCAGGCAGTACGATGGTCGACACGTTGCCGGTTGCGGTGTCGGTGTATTGCCGGAGTTCGCCGGTGTTGAGATCGAGGGTCCAGATGTTGTAGATCTCGCCGTTGGCGGCCATTTCGGTGTCTATGGGGGCGAAAGGGTCGGTGGCGGTCGAGGCGAACGCGAGCGTTTCGTCGTCGAGAAACTGTGCTGCCGCTTCGTCGAAGGTGCCGAATGTCAGTTGAGTCTTCTCTTTGGTGGCCAGGTCAAGTTTGAACAGTTTGTTGTTCCCACTGATCCGCGCGAGGTAGACGAGGTAGGAGCCGTCTGGCGCATAGGTGGGCGCGTAGTCGGCGAACTCGTCGTTCGTGAGATTCGTAACCTCGCGGGTTTCGAGATCGAGCTCGTAGATATCTCCTACGGCATCGTCAAGCGCAGAAAACACGACCGTCCGTCCGTCTGGAGAGAAATCTGGCGATTCGGGTTCGTCGACCATTTCCAAATCGATTAAGTCTTCAACGTCTCGGGTGATGACGTTCTGGATCATGAGCGACCGATACTTTCCCTTGCGCACGAAATACGCTAGCCGGTCGTCCGTCGGTGACCAGGACATCCAGGGAATAGAGTTCCATCGGGCGCCTGGAATTGAGATCGACTCGAATCCATAGTCCTGGTTGAAGCCCTCGGTCAGATTGTGCACAACCTCACCGTCTTCACTCGACATGAGTACGATGTCGATTTCTCGGTCCTTGCGATTCTGCACATAGGCTGCGATCAAATCGCCAGAGAGTGAGGGCTCGATAGAGACGACGGCCATCCATTGCGTTTGCAACGGGTCTGGCGCTAGATCTCGGCCGTAGTCATCTGGCCGCTCCTTGTCTCGAAACGCTTGAAACCGACGACGAATGTACGACTCAAACTCTGAGTCGAATTCTTCGGCTGGAATGTCGAAGGCCTCCTCGTAAATATCGCCGCCGCCTCCGACTGCGGTCCTTCGCAAGGCGAATAGAAACTCTCGGACGCCTTCCTTTCCCCACTGTTCCTCGATGAACTCGAATGCAGCGTGCCCGAGGTTGTAGACAACACGGAGATTCGTGAATCCGCCGTAGCGCTCGAATTCGCTCATCCTGGGTAGGATGTCTGAAAGAGCGGCATCGCGGACCGACATGAGGTCGAGTGGTCGCCAGACGCCGGCCATGTAATCGGCCAAGCCTTCGTCGACCCACAGAGGAATGTTTCGTCGAATTACCGATCGCGGAATGATGTCAAACGCGAACTGGTGCGTAAGTTCGTGCGTGATCAAGCGGTAGAGTTGATCAGGCGGTTCATCGATCGGCAGCGCGATTCGCTGGCGGAATGGTTCCGCAAATGCACCGACGCCTTCTGAGACTGCTCCCGGAATGATGTTCTGTTGTTCGAACTCGCTGTGCGTCTTGAAGACGACGAGTGGGACGAGATTAGCGAGGTCATGCGTGAGGTCTGCGCTAACCTGCGCGTAGGCGCTTTCGGCGTAACTCGCAACGCGCTCGAGATGCCCCTCTAACTCCGGGTAGTAAAAGATTTCAAAGTGGTCGGTTTCATAGATGTGCCACTCGAAGTCGTCGTATTTGACCCTGTTCTTTCCGTAGTAGGGATTGAACTGTGTGCCTGCCTGACTGAAGGAGTCGGTGGTGAAGCTGAGCGTCAGGATTAGGGCCAGACCAGGAATGGTCAGGATCCGGAGGGCTCTGCGCCAGAAAGCCGTGGAACTCATCGTTACCTCGCGAGGTGCCAGCGGGTGTTTGGGGGGGCTGGCGGACCAATTCTCATGTTACTGTAGCTTCGATGGGCCTGCAACGCGCCGTTTCCTGCTGCAAGATCCCCGCTCTCTCAGGAGATAGCAAGACCTGTACCAGGGGCCGGGCTCACGCCCTCCCTGAGCATTTCTATATCGTGAGTCACGTCCGTTGTGTTTGTGTGTCTCCCTCGGCAGATCCTACGTGAACCGACGGGGTCTATACCGACCCCGTTCAGGTACAGTGTGCACTGAGAGTGTCCGCCTTGGGTGACCGCTCACGTGGGCGTCAGGTTTCGCGGCGGTCTGGATGAAGGCGGTTGGGAAACGCGCGGATGTCGTGGACAAGTGCCCACCCATGTGCGACGCTGTAGCTATGGTCTGCTGCGGTGAGGTGGGTGAGCGTGCCCGTCTCCCATTCCCGCAATGCGACGTTTAGCGTCGGCCGTTTACGGTCGATGCGAGTCTTTGGTTCGGGAACACCCCCCCCCGTGGGCGAGCGCGCCTTGGAGGACGGTGTCGAAAGGAAGCAACACGATGACGCTACGTTGGATAATTGCGGGGATGGCGGCACTCGCCTTGGCCCTCTTGACGTTGCCAGCTGGCTTCATGGCATCTCATGTCCACGCTCACCGGGTGGTGTCCGGTGGTGAGGCGGAGATGCTTCAGGCGTGCGATGCTCAGGCGAAGCCAGCCAACTACGATTTTACCCTGGAAGATCAGCACGGCGAGGAATTCGACTTTAAGAATTTGAAGGGCAAAGTCGTGCTGTTGAACTTCTGGGCGACGTGGTGTGGTCCCTGCAAGATTGAGGTGCCGTGGTTCGTCGAGTTTGCCGAGCAGTATCAGGGGCAAGGGCTTGAGGTTGTCGGATTGTCGATCGATGACACAGTAGACAAGATCCAGGACTTTGCTGATGACTATGACGTCAATTATCCGATGCTGGTTGGATTGGGGCGCGAGGATTTCCTGGAGGCTTACGGGCCGATATGGGGTGTTCCGATGACGTTTGTCATCGATCGCGAGGGAACCGTATGCCGTACACATGCTGGAATCGCTACGAAAGATGAATTTGAGCAGGACATCAAAGACCTACTTTAAGCGGCGAGAGGGAGTTTCCGCCTGATGCGGGCATCGGTCATGGATAAGACAGTGTCCTGGGACTGTAGTATGATCCTCGGGCGAGGATGTCGATGCTGAAAGGGTTTGTCCATGCCGACCTGCCGTGCGGATGTCGCCTGGCGTTTCGAGAGGGTGTTGCTGGCAGTCCGGTCACAGTAGTGGTTGATCAAAAATCGCCGGCGTGCGTCTTGTCGCTGCACGTGCAGGGGCTGCCGGTGTACGACTACCGCGAGGCACTTCGCCCCTCGAACAGGATGATCTCTATCGAAGAAGAGGGCTACGAGGAAGAAGGATAGCTCTGGATCGGCGATGAGCAGGCTATCGTCAGAATTTGAGATTTCGTGCCCCTGTTGCGGAGCCTTGCAAACCGTTGATCCTCACCTAAAAAGAGTCATCTCGCACAGCGAACCGGAGCGAGATGACAAACCTGAACTCGATCAGGCGCAGCGTATCCTTCAGGTCGAAGCAGAGCGTCGAGAGGCCCTGTTTCGACAGTCGGTCGACGACGAGAAATCTCGCGGCGACGCCCTCGCCAAGCGTTTCGACGAAGCACTCAAGCAAGCTCAAGAAGAGCCGATCACGAGACCGGAGCGAGAGTTCGATCTCGACTAGTTTTTCTTCTGTACGACCGTAGCCCCTAGACGCCTGGTGGTGCCCCGGCCTACCGCGCGTCGGAACTCCGTGGGGAGTTCTGTCCACCGCTGTTGGCCAGCGAAGAAAAGCGGCTTTTGACCAGGGAACCGCGCCGCGAATTGGGTGTAGCGGGTCCGCCACTGGTCGATCTTCATCTCTGAACTACGAATCGGCCGGTGTGGGTGATCCTGAAGCAAACGTTCAACTTTCCACGCGTTGCGTTCAGAGAGTCGCCAATCGTAGTTGCCTAGATTTCTGAGATCCACGACGGCATACCCTGTGATTCGGCCTGTGTAGTCCACATACGGCTCGACGTAGCTGAGTGCGAGTGCTCTCGTCGTACGGAATACCGCCTTTCTTCCATGGAGGCCAGGGTCGCGTGAGCGGCCTATTGAGCCCCATCGGCCACGGGTCCGATACACGAAGAGGACATGGTCCAAGAAGTCGGTGGATTCGAAACTGAGCGCAAGCGGGGGAAAACCGTGTTGTTCAAGGACGACGGCAGCCGTCAGTACCGCTTCAAGGCAGTGGGCCGTTTGTTTGCGTACCACTCCGCGAAACGTGCGCAATGTCTTGGGAGCGGTATTGTAAGGGAGTGTGTTGAGGAATCGTTGAACTGCTAACGGTGTGCGGAGTTGTTCGATCAAACGGCGTTCTCGGGACGTGAACGGTGTATCGGGTGGCGTAGGGACGGGGGAGGCTAGGGGCACAAGTCAGAACCGTGCAGTGGGATCCGGTCTCTGCTGGGCAATGGCATCTACGATACGCTGTTCTGCCCAGTATCCGTCGAAGCCGTTCCTGGCGCCAGCGTAGAACCCACAGTGCCCACCAAAACGGCTGATCTCGAGCGACACGTGGGGGTTGGCCAGGAGGTCCGGATGGTCAAATTGCTCACGAGGAACGAAGGGGTCGTCTTCGGCGCTTACGATCAGTGTTGGGATCGTGACGCCGTCGATGACTCGGAGGCTGCTCGCTCGGTAGTAGTAGTCCTCGGCGTCGCGGAAGCCGTGGTGTGGTGCTGTGAACCGCTCATCAAATTCTCGGACCGTGTGCACTCCCGTGAGTCGGGTGAGATCGTAGCGACCAGGCCATGCGCGAGATTTTCGTTTCATTCGCTGTTTCAAATTACGCACAAAGTTCCATTGGTATACGAGATTTGCGCGTCGCTCAAGCGCCTGAACGCAGAGGCTGAGGTCCATCGTCGGGGAAACGGCGGCTATTGTCTTTAACTGGTGTGGTGCCTCCGCCCCGTAGTCCCCGGCGAGACGCAGTGCCACATTGCCCCCGAGCGAGTAGCCGGCCACCGAAATGGCTGGTAGGCGATCGAGTTGAAGTAGTTCGGCGATGACGGCCCTGGGGTCGGCTGAGAGCCCTGAATGATAGAGCCCTGCCGAGAGCGCCTCGGTCCCTCCGCAATTGCGCTGGTTCAGCATGACGGCGTTCAGTCCGGCCGCGTACGCTTTATCCGCGAGGCCGCGCATGTAATGGGCCTGGCTGGATCCTTCGAGTCCGTGCAATGCGATGAGTGTAGCGTGTTGTTGTGGATGTGGCTGCCAGTAGCAGTGGGCAAGTACGCGAGCGTCGTGAGCGACGTCGAAATACCGCGGCACAGCTGGAGGTAGTCGTGGAAAATGTCGTACGCGTCCCCACGTGAACAGGGTCATTCGGTGACCACCTCTGAGACGGGGGTGCGGTGTGAAGGTCGATTCAGGCAAGTCGGCGTGAGTCTATCCCACTTGAGAGAAATGGTCTTGCAGAGATCACTAGATCATCGTGAGCGAGATCCGGGAGAATGCGGCGCATGCGAATCCGGCGTCTGAACATCGGCTGCTTTGGCGGCGGGACTGGCCTGCCCAGTCTTATTGGGGGGCTCAAGCAGAATCCGTGGCTCCAGGTGAACGCAGTTGTCACGATGTTTGACAGCGGCGGGAGTTCTGGAGCGTTGCGCGACCAACTCGGTGTCTTGCCTCCTGGTGACGTGTTGCGATGTGCTCTCGCTTTGGCCCGTAATGAGACGGAGGCGAGGCGTATTCTCCTGACCCGCTTGTCTGGATTCGAGCACGACCGACTCGGGGGACACACCGGCGGAAATTTGCTGCTTTCGATGATGGGAGCAGTACAGCGGGGATTTTCTGGCCGCTGTGGACGGGTTGCGGACTCTACTCGACTGTGTAGGTCGTGTTTGGCCGATCAGCGTCGGTCAGGCTACCGTGTGCGCCGAGTATGAGGATGGATCGATTACGCGGGGCGAGGTCGAGGTTGACGTTGAACAGAGCAAGGGGCGACGCATTCGTCGTATTTGGCTCGATCCGGAGGTCAGTATTCATCCCGGTGCCGCTGCGGCCATTCCGGATTTCGAGGCCGTGGTCATCGGGCCCGGTAGTTTCTACACAAGTCTGGTTCCGATTTTTCTGCCGCGGGGCGTCCGGGAGGCAGTGGCGGTGGTAGAGGGACCGATCATTCTCGTCACGAATCTTCTGACGGAGGGACGTGGAATGACGGGGTTTACCGCGGGCACGGCGGTCCGTCGCATCAGTGAGGTGATTGGTCGCCCGGTAGATGTAGCGATCATCAACGTCGGTAATCCGGGTGAGGAGACGTTGGACCGCTATGCCGAGGAACATAAGGAGCAGTTGCTGATTGGGAACGTTCCGGACGGATGCGAAGTGATCACGGGTGAGTTTTGGCAGGGGCAGTTCGCCCGACATGCACGGCGTCGACTCGCGTATGCCGTCTGGGGGGTGTTGTCACAACGCCTGCTCACGTAGGCGTCTTCCCCCGGCCTATGCGTGCACACGATACTCCAGGTCCTGCCTGCGCACAGACATCAAGGAAATATCTTTGTAGGGTAGCTTGGGAGTGGTGGAGTCGAGTGACGCGAGGGAACGTTTGACGGATGACGAGGCCAGCTGTACGGGGTGTCGTCATTTTCGCCCGGTGCATGCGGTGATGATTGACACACGGAGGCGTGCGTTCCAAGTTGCTTCTAGACCTTCCTCCTGGAAAGAGCGCTGATCTGGCGTTCTCGGGAAATTTTGCGACCGCGGGGTGCATCCAAAGGCAGCAGTTGACGCGAGCACAATAGGCCCCTCCCCCGGTATGATTGCCGGATGCTCACGGCCGTGCTTTTCTATTTGTCGATTCTGTTGCTGGTCGGTGTCTACCGCAGTCGGCGGGTTAAGACGGGCGATGACTTCTTGGTCGCGGGCCGGACACTGCCGGCGCGGGTACTGGTCTTCACGCTACTGGCCACGTGGATCGGATCCGGGAGTTTGTTTGGCGGCGCTGGTCTCGGATATCGAGCCGGGTTTCCGGCGTTGTGGCAATCCGCGGGAGCGTGGGTTGGAATTGCCCTCGTGTATTTCATCGCGCCTCGGGTGCGCCGTATTGCGCAGTACACGGTGCCGGACATTCTCGAGTTGCGCTACGGTCCGCTGGCACGGGTTCTTGGCACGGTGACGACTGTGCTGGCTTACTCGACGATCGCGGCCTATCAATTTCGGGGAGGTGGGCGTCTGCTGGCATTGATTGCCCCCGTTGATCCGGATACCGGTGCGCTGATCACCATGATCTTCTGTGTCGTGTTCACGTCCTTGGCTGGCATGTTGTCGGTCGCGTATCTCGACGTGGGTAATGGCTTGTTGATGACCATCGGCGTCATGTTGGCGGTGGTGTTCATGGTCGGGGACCTCGGAGGACTGGCTGCGTCGCTGGGAAGCCTCCGGGCAGATCAGGTCTCACTGTTTGGTACGCTCGGACCGCAGGCGTCACTCGCGCTTTTTCTGCCGACAATGTTTCTCTTGCTCGGCGAAGCGAACATGTACCAGAAGTTTTTCTCCGCGCGGAATGAGCGAACTGCGCGATTGGCGGTGGTGGGGTGGATTGCCGGGACCATCTTGGTCGAAACCTTGATTGAATCGACCGGCGTGTTGGCCAGTCTCATGATCCCGGGGTTGAGCGAGGCGGAGTCGGAGGAGATTGTCATTCGGGTTGCGACGGGCATTCTTCCTGACTTCATGGGGGTCCTGCTCGTATGCGGGGCGGCCGCCATCATCGTATCCACGGCCAACAGTTTCTTGTTGACCCCCTCAACAAACCTCATCAGGGACGTGTATCAGCGTTTTGTCAATCCGAACGCGACCGGACGAGACGTCATCGTCTACACGCGAGTGATTGTGGTTGTGCTCGGGGTCTTCGGGTACGTCGCCGGTAATTTTTTTCCGACGATTCTCGCGATGGCACTGTGGGCCTACACAATGTATGGAGCCGGTATTACCCCGGCGCTGCTCGGGGCGTTACTGTGGCGCCGCGCGACTCCAGCCGGCGGGGTGGCGTCGATCTTGGTTGGCATGCTCACCACGCTGATCTGGGAGATCGTCGGTTTGGTGCGCGGGGATAACGGTATACCGGATTATTTGTTTGGCCTGCAGACGGCGTATCCGGCTTTGTTGTTGTCCATCGGTACACTGATTTTGGTCAGTTTGGCCACACCGCGTCAGACGGACCAGGAGGTACGTGCCCTCTACGGGGAGGGGCGTTGAGCGGGAGGTTCCTCGCTCGCCACGGTATTCTGCAGTTCTCTGGGTGACGTCGGACTACTTCTGTTGCTCGGGTACGTACTCTGGTGGCAAGGCGGAACCCTCTCCAAAGAAGAAGTCCTCCATGGATTTCGCTACAAGCTCCTGAGCTTCCTTTTGCCAAGGCATGAGACGATACTCGTTGAGGATCATCTTCATACGCTCTTCCCAGAGTTTCCAGGCCTCGGCGGAGATCTTTTCAAAGATCCGCTGTCCCAGTTCACCGGGCCAGGGTGGTTCGTCCAGCGCGGGGAGTTCCCTTTGGAGCTTGGCGCATTGGACGGTGCGCGGAGTGGCGTCTGGTTCTGGCGAGTCGGTCATTTGACGCATCGTAACATGGGTACAATGTCGATACGAGTTGGTTCCGGCCGTCGGGTGTTCGCGACGATGGGTGTGCTGGGCGGTACGTTTCTGGCAGCTATCGAGACTACCGTTGTCGCGGCAGCCATGCCGACAGTGGCCGAGCAACTCGGTGGGCTGGAGTACTACAGCTGGGTGTTTTCGGCCTATCTGCTTGCGTCGACCGTTACGATTCCGCTCTGGGGCAAACTGTCAGACCTCTACGGGCGCCGTCGGCTCTATCTCTGGTCGCTGGGAGTGTTCCTCGTGGGGTCTTCGCTATCCGGCGCCGCACAGACGATGTCTCAGTTGATTCTCTTTCGTGCCGTCCAGGGGGGTGGTGCCGGAGGGCTGGTGCCGTTGGGAATGAGCACCCTGGCGGACCTCTACCGTCTGGAGGAGCGTGGTCGGGTGCAGGGGTGGCAGAGTGCCGTGTGGGGCGTCGCCTCGGTCGTCGGACCTCTCGTGGGTGGGTACATCACGACTCTCCTGTCCTGGCGGTGGGTATTTTTTCTTAACATCCCCTGTGGCCTGCTCACCGCGGTGGTGCTGGCGTTCGCCTTGCGTGACGCAGAGCCCGGGGCGCGACGGCCCGTCGATTATGCCGGCGCTGCGTTGTTGATGATCGGGGCTACGCTCTTCCTGCTCGCGCTCAGTCGTACAGGCCTTAATCATGCTGCGGGAGGGGGTGTCTGGGTGCCGTTCTTGTACCTCGCGACCGTGGTAATTGCCGTTATGCTGCTGAGGGTCGAGAGACGAGCAATGGAGCCCGTGGTTCCGCTGCATCTCTTATCCGATCGAATGGTGGCCTCGGTGGCGGTGACGGGACTCTTGGCCGGAGTCGGGGTGTTCAGTGCGATTTCCTATGTTCCACTCTTCGTACAGGAAGGGTTGGGAGGTACGCCAGTTGAGGCAGGAGGGGCACTGACGCCGCGCATACTGGGGTGGGTGCTGACCTCAGTGGTGACCGGGGGGCTCACGTTACGGCTGGGATACCGCCCGTTGGTACTCATGGGGTTTGCCTGTGTCATGGTCTCTTTTGCCGGGCTTACCCAGGTCGAGGATATGTCTGATGTCGGACAGCTACAACTTCTCTTGGTGCTGATGGGCATGGGCATGGGGCTGAGCGTACTGTCTCTGGTGCTTGCCATGCAGAATAGCGTGCCACGTCGACATCTTGGCGTGGCCACCTCGTTTGGCCAGTTCACACGTAGTATGGGAGGGGCAATCGGTGTTGCGGTGCTGGGTGCCGTGATTGCCGGCACACGCTCTTCCGGGGGAGCTGCCACTCAGGCCGAAACGGTGGAGGCCATCCACCGGGCGTTCTGGTGTGCTGCGTTGGCGTCGGGGGGGGCGTTATTTGCGGGGCTGAGGATCCCTCCCGGTCGAGCCAATGACCTCGTGCATGCAGACCATGCATCGGATGGGCGCATGATGAGTACTGATTCGCCACGCAAGTAACCGCGACCGACCGGGAAGACGACGGGAATGGACGTGCGCTGTTCACAGTCGAGCCTGGGTGGTCGTCGGTGCCCGTGCCGTGCCGGCGGGACGGCCTAGCGGTAACTGGCTGTTACGATTCTTGCGACCTCAACCAGCGTGTCATTGAACACGGCTCCGCCACCAAGGTCGGTCAAGTCATCAGGGACCAGGGCGTTCGCGGTGGCGCCGTTCAGTGTGCTCATGCGCCACAGTCCCTTGGGTAGACCGACAGTGCCAGGGCGCATGTCGGGGTTGCACCTCACCGGACAGTGCACCTCTCCAAGCTTGTTGAATACCCGCACTGTATCGTCGTTCGCCAGGCCTCGAGGTTCTGCGTCGCTAGGATGCATGTGTAGTCTGGCCGCCTGAGTGCGCAACTCACCGAGTGTCGAGTTGATGCTTTTCTCCGTGGCCGGAGAGATAAGGGTCAACGGATAATCCGGGTTTGTTACGCGTTCTTGATAGTGGTAGAGCGTTACGTCAGCGTCCTGTTCCAGCTCGATGGGAAACAGATGAACCTTCCGGTCTGGCGTCTGGGGAAAGACGTCGACGAATTGAATGGGTGTGCCCTCGGCGACACCAGTGGCAATGCCCTGGTCCATCAGGTCACGCTGCGCATTCTCGGGGAGGGTGGTCGTCAGTTCTAGGAGCGCCTCGACATCGCTGGTCGCCGTCTCGGTTCGAAGTCCGAGTCGGGTAGCCAGTTCGCCGAAGACCTCTACATTCGGTCTGGCATTGCCTACGGCCTCGATGACGGGACGGCCGAGTTGGAGACTGGTCAATCCGTAGCTTTGCACCACGTCGTAGGTCTCGAGAAATGTCGTTGCGGGGAGTACGACGTCGGCCAGGTTGGCGGTATCGGTCATGACCTGATCGAATACGACGGTGAAGAGGTCGTCCCGTGATAAGCCTTCGATCACGCGGTTCTGGTCTGGGATTGTGACGACAGGGTTTGAGTTGTAGACGAATAACATCTGGATCGGCGGATCTCGGTACTCAAGCAATGCGCGCCCGAGTTTGTTCATATTCACGACCCGTGTCTCGGACTCGGAAACGCCGGCCTGACCGCCGAGGGTGGGGCGCCAGGCTCCGGACGTGGTCATTGAGAACCCCCCACCCCGTACCCCAAATTTTCCGGCCACGGCCGGTAGTGACAACACGGCGAGGGCAGCGTTCCCGCCGTTACGATTCCGCTCGAGTCCCCATCCACAGCGAATCACGGCCGGGGAAATCTCTGCGTACATTTCGGCGACGCTTTCGAGCAGTTCCGGATCTACGCCGGCGACCGCGGCCGCCCGGTCGATTGGCCAATGTTCGGCCTCTGCTTCCAGTCGATCTGCGCCGGTCGTATGCTCGGATAGAAATGCTTCGTCGACAATGCCGTGCTTAAAGAGAAAACGATGGATAGCGAGGGCGACGGCGACATCGGTGCCGGGTTTCACGGCCAGGTGGATGTCCGCGCGTCGAGCGAGATTCGTGCGGCGTGGGTCGACCACGATTACGGCGGCCCCGGCTTCCTGGGCTGCCTTGAGATGTGGTGTTAGGTGAATACTGGTGCTCGAAGAATTTGCACCCCAGATCACAATGAGCTTGGCGTGCCGGTAATCAGGATAGGTGATTCCCGGCATTGTCCCATACAGTGCCTGGTGGGCGGAGTTTGTCGGTGCTGAACAGACGGTACGGGCCAGGCGAGAGGCGCCAAACCCGTGAAATAGCTGGGCGTCAGTGGTGTCTTGACTCAAGAGGCCGTTTGAACCTCCATACGAGAAGGGCAGGATCGCCTCGGCCCCGTGCGTATCACGGATTTCTTGCATCCGGCGGGTGATCGTGTTGAGCGCGTTGTCCCAACTCGTCGTTTCAAACTCACCCTTGCCGCGTGGCCCTGTGCGGATGAGTGGCTCCGTGACGCGTGCCTCCCCGTAGACCCGCTCGCCAAACCGGCGTACTGTGTTACAGATGTAGCCGTCGGTCACACCCTGCTTCTGCGACCCGGTGATCGAGGCGAGTTTTCCCTTCTCGACGGTTACGGCGAGACTGCAGGCGTCTGGGCAATCAAGCGGGCAGACCGTGTCGACCGTCGAGCGGCCCCATTGGAGATCTTCTCCAGCGTCATCCATACAGGCAGTCTAACCAACCGGGTAGTGTGGTCCAAAATCTTCGTGTAGTTCTGGACTGGCAAGGGAGCTCTACGGTGCAGCCTTCGGGAGCATGCGTGTGCTTGGAGGGGGGGAGGGGCGTGTCACGCTATACCCCATCCCTGGCTTTCTGCGTGGGACTCCAGAGAGGGAATTTCATCGTTGGCACTGGACATTTTCGGAGGTTGACGAAAGACTGCTGGGATGGGACGTCCGTCGCGTTGGCGTGATCGGATCGGGCTGGAGGGCAAGGCACGCAGTGGGCACCGCTGGCGTTGGTGGGGGGGCGGAATTGTGGCGACGGCCCTGGTGCTGGCGTTCGCGCCCTTGCCACCAACGCTCGTCGAGTCTGTCTATGCGAATGGTTTCTATCACTTGGCGCGAACTGGTGGCATTGGGCTCTCTGCTCACACGGAGCTTGTACTCTATGACATCTTGCTATTCGGAGGGGGACTCGGCATCGTCGGCTGGTGGACATGGGGGCTCCTACGGGTTTTCCGGCATCGTCGTTTGCGCGGGACGGTAAGTCTGCTGGGGCGGACCATCGTGTTCGCCGCCGGTCTCTATCTCGTCTTTCTGGTGACCTGGGGATTTAATTACCGCCGGGTGCCATTGGCATCGCGACTTGGCTACACCCACACCGATGTGACGCCTTCGGCAGTGACCGAATTGGCAGAGGTAGCGGTGAGGCAGCTTAATCGTCTGTACGACGAGACCCAGGCGGGACAATGGTCGCAATTAGACCAATTGCCTGAACGGCTCGGGCCGTCGTTCGAACGAGTCCAGCAGCGTCTTGGTGTTTTCTGGCCCGTGGCTGGACTGCAGCCGAGACGGTCGTTGTTGACGCCCTATTTTCGCCGGGCTGGCATTGATGGAATGTTCGACCCGTTTTCATTGCAGGTGTTGGTCAATGACTCGGTTTTGCCTTTCGAGCGACCATTCACGACGGCCCACGAATGGGCGCATGCAGCCGGGTTTGCGCATGAAGGTGAGGCGAATTTCGTTGCCTGGTTAATTTGTCTGGAAGGGGACGCGACGTCGCAATACAGCGGCTGGTCGTTCCTTGTCGCGCGATTGCTCACGGCCATTCCCTCGGAGGCGCGCGATTCAGTGGCTGGGGAGATCGGACCCGGACCACGCGCCGACTACGCCGCACTTCGGGCGCGACTCAACCGCGTCGTACCGTTCGTGCAGCGTGGCGCGCGCCGGTTGAACGATCGGTATCTCCGCGCGAACCATGTGGCGAATGGGATTTCTAGTTACGGGGAGGTTGTACGATTAGCCGTAGGTACGGAACTCGGACGTGTGCAGTGGGCACGGGGGGAACCGTAAATCAGGGCCTGGCACGTAAATTTACTTGGCCGCGAGGTGTCTGCCTGGCGCGTTGTCCGTGCGGACGGGGTATGATGTCAGCCGCCTCGCGTGGGCGAGGGTCGAGCGAGATTGTTGTAGCTATGTTCAAGTTGATTCCAACGGTGCGTGGCGGGGCGGTCAATTCTCCGCTGGTTTATACGAAGTATGCCACTGTCGAAGAGGCACGGGACGCGATCAAGGCACTGACTCACGAGAATGCGAGAGTCACTCGTGTGATGATCGTCGACGACGCGGCGGACTCGAAGTTCGTCGAGTGGGTCGAACGGTCGTAGTGCGTCTGTAGCCAGCGACGAGGTGTGACCTGAGGCCCTTGGTGGTCCAGCGGCTATCTTCGTGTGAATCTGACGGTGTCTCATCGCTCCTCGGAGCTAGCGTTCTAGCCCGAGGTTTTTGATGATCTGTCGCGGTGCGTGCGATTTGTTCAGTGAATAGAGGTGTAGGCCAGGGGCACCACCCTTGAGCAGCGCCTCGCATTGGCGCGTCGCATACTCGATACCGAAGGCTGTGACGGCCGATGCATCGTCACCGAACGCTGTGAGCTTCGCCTGGAGTGGCTCGGGCAGCGTGGCGCCGCAGAGGCGGGTGAAGCGCATGATCTGAGCCGTGCTCAGAATGGGCAGCACGCCGGGGGTGATGGGCACGTCGGTACCGAGAGTTTCGACCATGTAGTCGCGAAACTCGAAATATGCGTCATTGTCGAAGAAAAGCTGCGTCAGCACAAAGTCGGCTCCAGCGTCGATTTTGGCCTTCAGGCGCTGCCAGTCCACGTGCTTACCTTCTGTGCAATCGATGTGGCACTCGGGATAGCCTGCTGTGCCGATGGAAAAATCGCCCAGTTGGCGTATGAACGACACCAGCTGGTAGGAGTATTCGAACCCGCTCTCGAGTTGGGCAAGCTGATCCGCGTTCTGGGGCGGATCACCGCGAAGGGCGAGGATGTTACGGATGCCCCGCTGTTGGGCTTCCCGAAGATAGCGCTCGATTTCGGCGTGAGGCGTGGCTAGGCACGTCAGGTGCGCCATGGCAGGAGTGTGTTGCTCGCGCTGGATTCGATCGGCGATCACGAGCGTCTGGTCCCGTGTACTCCCTCCAGCCCCGTAAGTGACTGAGAAATAATCTGGTTCGACGGCACGCAGCTCCGGTAGTGTCCGGCTGAAGAGTGTGTCTAGTCCGGCCGGTGTCTTCGGGGGGAAGAGTTCGATCGAGACGACGGCGCGCCCCTCCTCACGTCGTCGGGCGTAAATGTCTCGGATCAGAGCGGTCGACGGAGGGAGCATGGCGTATTCGTCCGCCGCGTCGGCGGAGGGACTTCAGAGAGTACCATCAGCCTTCTAGGAGTGACAAGGTGGCAATGCGGTAGTGTGGTGGGACCAACCTTCGGACGTGGCAACATGTTTCGCGGTTGCGTCGCTCACGCGTAGCGCTTATAACAGCGGGCATCGGAGCTTTGCAAGAGGCCTTGAATAGGTCGTAGGGAGACGACGCCAGATGAACACACCCGAAACGCAGAAGACGGGCTTCACGCCGTTTGTCCCTGATGATACGGATTTGCCGGAGCTGACGTTCAGGGCCGTGGGACTCGGCGTCCTGATGGCGATCGTGTTGGGTGCCGCCAACGCGTATCTTGGTATGCGCGCGGGACTTACGGTAGCGGCGACGTTCCCTGCGGCGGTGGTTGCCATGGCGGCGCTGCGAGCACTTGGCGGATCGGTGCTCGAGGAGAATATCTCGCGGACGACCGCCTCGGTTGGAGAGGCGCTTGTGGCGGGGGCGATCTTTACCATCCCGGCCTTTGTTATCAGCGGTGTGTGGGACGAGCTGCGGTACTGGGAGAGTACCGCCATCATGCTGGTGGGGGGCTTGCTCGGCGTCCTGTTCATCATTGTGCTCCGTCGTACGATGGTTGTCGAAGCGGATCTGCCCTTCCCCGAGAGTGTGGCTGCGGCTGAACTCGTAAAGGCGGGGCAAGGGGGCCAATCTGGCGCGAAGTACGTTTTTCAGGCAATGGGGATCGCCGCTGCCTGGGAGCTGATCAAGAACTCGAACGGCATTCAGTTCGTGTCCAGCTCGGCAACCGTATTCGTCAGCCTGGGACGGTCGACGATTGAAATGCTTGGCCAGCCGATTAGCTATGTCGGTGGGTTCATTCTGCAGTCACCGGCGGCATCGCCGGCGTTGGTAGGGGTTGGGTTCATTGTCGGTCCAGCTATTTCGGCGACGTTGTTTGCTGGGGCCGTGCTTGGCTGGTTGCTCCTGGTGCCGTTAGGGCTCTTTTTGAACCCTGAGATGGCTGCGGAGGCCACCGACTCGTCGGCGCTGATCGCGCTCAGTACAGAGGTCTGGTTAAAACAGGTTCGCCCGCTCGCGGTTGGCACGATGATCGTCGCGGCCTTCTACACCCTCTTCAAATTGCGGACTTCGTTGGCCGAGGGGATTGGACGAGCGTTTTCAGACATTCAGAGCGCACGCAGTGGTGAGACCCATGTGATGCGTCGAGGATTGGATCTCGATTTTACGAAAGTTGGCTTTGGCATCGCCGGGCTGTCGGTGCCGCTGTTTGGCCTGTACTGGTTCTTTAGCGGAAGTTTGTGGGGAGCGCTGCTGCTGACCATTGTCATGATTGTGCTCGGCTTTCTTTTTGCTGCCGTGGCCGGGTATCTGGTCGGGTTGCTGGGGAGTTCAAACAATCCAATCAGTGGGCTTACGCTCAGTACGCTGCTGATCGCGGCCATCCTCATGGTTGGGATTGGAGTTACCGGGAACGCTGGCATCCTTGGGGTGTTAGGCGTGGCTGGCGTGGTGTGCTGTGCGGCTGGTATCGCCGGCGACATGTTGCAGGACCTGAAGGTTGGCCACATTCTCGGGGGGACGCCCTGGAAGATGGAGATCGGGGAGATCATTGGTGTCATCATCGCCGCGCTTGTCCTCGTATGGCCGATGATCGCGATGGATCGTGTCTACGAAATTGGTAGCGCCGAGTTACCGGCTCCCCAGGCGGGCCTGATGGCATTGATGGCTCGAGGTATCGTGGGCGGCGAAATGGCCTGGCCCTTGGTTGTCACGGGCATGTTCTTGGCCGTCGGCCTCATCTTGATCAATTCACCGTCTCCCATGCTTATCGCTGTCGGGATGTATCTCCCCTTTGCTTCGACGTCGGCGATGTGTGTCGGTGGGTTAATTGCCTGGCTGCTGTCGCGTTCTTTGACCCAGAAGAGTGCGAGCGAGGAAGCGGTGACCAGAGCGACGAATACCGGTGTCCTGCTCTCATCCGGTTTTATCGCCGGTGAAGCGTTGATGGCGGTGTTGCTGGCCTTCCTGGTCCTGGGGGGAAGTGCCGTTGGGGTTGAGCAAGTTTTACCGTCGTTCGCTCAAAGTACGCTCTTGGGCGCTTTTATATTCGGGGTTCTCTACTACCTGCTTGTTAAGGTGCCGCTCCGCGAGAGTGAAGAAGTGGGGACGTCGGACTCTGCATCGTCATGACATCCTTGTCGATGGTCAGGCCTCGTCGGTTACTGGACTGGCGGGAGGAGTCCGGACGGTGTGTGCTTCTCAGGCCACGGCTGGGTACGGGTCGTTTTGGGCGGAAGATCGCCAGATGCCTGGGTGATCCGTATTACCGCATTCGCCTGGACGAGGTGGGTACGGTGGTGTGGAAGGCATGCGATGGCCACACGTCATTAGCGGACATCGCGATGCGGATGCGGCACTGTTTCGGTGAACGCGTGGAACCGGTAGACGAGCGACTGGGGCAGTTTGTCCGGAAGATGCTTAAGGGGCGGATGTTGACTGTCGATGCTGACCAGGAGGCGCCGGAAGGTCGGTCTACCTCGGTGGGCGTAGCGTCAGTACGTGTGAATAAGTGAGGTCGATCCGGCACTGGAAATCGCACGTCTCGTGCCGCCGATGTCGTTGCGCATTGCCCGACGGGTCTTGGGAGGCGTTATCGTGGACGATAAAGGTTGGTGATTGGCAACCGTCGATCGCGTCCAAAGGCTCGGGCTGAGATGCGGACGCCAGGCGGGGCCTGACGACGTTTGTATTCTGCACGATCGACCAGCTGGACTACTTGTTCGACGAGGGCGGGATCGTGTCCAGCCCGAACGAGTTCGGTGGGACTGCGGTCTTCTTCCACGTAGGCTTCGAGTGCAGCATCGAGTGCGTCGTAAGGCGGTAAACTGTCACTGTCGAGTTGGTTTTCACGCAATTCGGCGGTGGGGGGTTTCTCGATGATTCTGCCGGGAATGAGTTCCACGTCCCGGTTGCGCCAACGAGCAAGTCGGTATACCCAGGTTTTGAGTACGTCCTTCAGAACGGCAAATCCCCCGGCCATGTCGCCATAGAGTGTCGCGTAGCCGACGCTCATCTCGCTCTTGTTTCCAGTGGTCAGCACCAGCCAGCCGAATTTGTTCGAGAGAGCCATCAGAAGATTCCCACGGATGCGAGCTTGGAGATTCTCTTCGGCGACGTCGCGGGTGGTGTCCTTGAAGGGCCGGGCCAAAGCGTGGTCGTAGTCGGTGACCAATTTCGCGATGGGCAGTTCAAGCAGTTCGACGCCCAATCGCTCTGCCAGTTCTGCGGCATCTTCGCGGCTGTGGTCGGTGGTGAATCGCGATGGCATGGAGACGGCCGTGACGGCACCCGGGCCGAGGGCATCGGCGGCTATGGTCAGTGCCAGCGCTGAATCGATACCTCCTGAAAGTCCGAGCACGGCATGGGTGAATCCGTTCTTTCGGAAATAGTCAGAGGTTCCGAGCGCTAAAGCGCCATAGGTCTCCGCTTCCGGAGTAAGCAGCGGAGGAATGTGCGTGGGTGTCGGCGTACGTCTTTCCTGTGGCTGGTGGGCAACGCAAACAGTGTGCACACGATCGGTCGCGTTCCGCGTCTGTCGCCAACGAGGGTCATGCAGTCGTCGTCGGAGGGCGGTCACCGGGTCAATGTCGACGACGACGAGGTCTTCCTTGAATTGTGCACCTCGAGCCAACAGCTGGCCGGCGGGATCGACAACGAGGCTATGACCGTCGAAGACGAGCTCGTCTTGCCCGCCCACGGCGTTGCAGAACGCGACGAAGCACGCGTAGTCTGCGGCGCGTTGCGCCAGCATCCGTTCACGTTCGACGCCCTTGCTCCGGTGATATGGCGATCCCGAGAGGTTGACAATTAACTCGGCACCGCCGTCGACTGCGGCCCATTGGCCCGGTCCTCCGGGGTACCAGAGGTCTTCGCAGATCGTTACTCCGACCCGAATACCCGCGATGTCGAGGACGAGTGCCTGCTCGCCGCGCGCGAAGTACCGCTGCTCATCGAAAATGGCGTAATTGGGAAGGAAATGCTTACGATACGTCGCCACGACGTCGCCGTTGGCGAGCACCGCCGCCGCGTTGTGGAGGTCATCGGTGAAGGAGGGTACTCCGATAACGGCGACCGTATCGGTCACGCGGCGTGCGAGGTCACGGAGCCCTGTGTCGGCGGCGGCCGCGAACCGAGGGTTCAGCAGAAGATCCTCGGGGGGATATCCCGTGGCCGCGAGCTCGGGGAATATTGCCAGATCGGCGCCCTTATCCGAGGCGTGCTCCAGCAACGTTGCGATTCTGGCTAGGTTCCCGTCGAGATCACCAACGGGGAGGTTACATTGGCACAAGGCGAGCCGTAGGTGGGGCTGCGCCGTGTCGGAAAGAGGAGTACTGGGCACGATGATGTCAGGATGAGTTGGCGTGTGCATCACACCATATCATCCACTCGAGCCAAATCCACGGTCGCCGCGGCGGCTGTCCGACAGGGTTGCGGTTTCCTGGACATCAAGCGTGAGGATGGGATGGACAACCAGTTGAGCGATCTTGAGACCAACTTGGACGTCGAAGACGGCGATGCCGTGGTTGATGAGGATGACGCCGATCTCACCCCGATAGCCCGCGTCGATGGTACCAGGTGCATTCAACACGGTCACCTGGTGCTTTAGCGCGAGGCCGCTACGTGGGCGAATTTGGGCTTCGGTGTGCGGCGGAAGTTCGAGGGCGATGCGGGTTTGGACCAGTCGGGATTCGCCTGATGGAATGGGTAGCGAGACAGCTGAGTACAGGTCGAGGCCAGCGTCGTCCGGATGGGCTCTGGACGGCAGCGTTGCCGCTGGATGTAGCCGTTTGATTTTGAGTACGGCGCTCACCAAGAACCCCTCACTGGATGACCACTGGCAACGAAAGCCCGGTGATGTCGAGTCCGATCTCCCGCGCGACCGCTAGGAGGCTGGACTGGACGGCCCGGACATTACGTGGCCCCATTCCAAGAAATTGCTTCTGGACAGGAAGCAGTGCTTCGAGCCGTTGATCGGCGAACTCGAAAGACGATTCCCGCGCTAGCAAGGGCACCTGGAGGCCGACAACGGGGGTGTCGAGCAGGTTGACGAGAGCTCGACGCACAGTGACATCGAAGGCGTCAGGGTTACCCAGTTCTGCGTACGCTTCGGCGAGCAAGGGGTAGATGGCCTGGTAGAGTTTGGCGGCACCTGCTGGGTCGATGGCCGTGATGATCTCGGCGTGCGTGTCGTAGCGCGCATGTGTCGCGGGGGTTGTGCGTGACTGTACGGAAACGGCGAAGCGCCGGGTCGGGCGAAGCGGGTCCAGATGTTCAGCTGGGTTCACGCCATCAGCGATGTTGTCGATCACGACGACGAAGAGACGGATCAAATCGTCTGGAATGAGCCAGGCCGCAACCGAGGGGTGGGCGGTCATGTTGGTGACAGCATTGCGCACCAACATGTCGCTCCGGTCGAGTGTGGGCAGAGGAGCCAGGAGAGACACGTCCGTCTCCGGGTCGCTACTCAATCTGAGGGCTGACGGCGGAACGGACGTGGGGGTCGTGTAGACGTTCGGGCCGTCGCCGCGGAATGCGGCGAATGATGCGAGGCCGGCTAGCGTCGCCAGGGCCACTGCACCCATTATGGGCCCAACAGACCTAACACCTGGACCGTCACCGTGTCGTGAATTTTCTGGGGTCACCTTGCCTGATCTCAAACTCCATCATAGGTCAGTCTGGCACTCAAGGAGAAGTCCCTCAGGGGCGCCCGCGTGTTTCATGGGAAATGATTCCCCCGTCGTCTGGCACAAAGGGGTCGGCGCCGGCGGTCATGCCATTCGTTCGGAGGATGAAGGCGACGATATCGAGGAGTGTATCGTCATGCGGCTTACGCCCGGCTGGAGGCATCGCCGCCCTGATGTACTGGAAGAGTCCACGGGCCGGGCGGCCGGCCCACAGGCTCGCAAAGCTCGAGCCCGCAAGTTCAGGAGCCTCAAAGGCTCCGGAAAGGTCTACTTGGTGACACGAGGCGCACACGTCTTGATACGCGTGTTCCCCGCGTCGAGCCTGTGCTGAGGAAAAGGTGGCGGGAGTCGGATCGACACGCTCACTGATGCGCGGTTCGGTCGGCAACAGCCATCCCCGGATCTCACCGTCGGCGTTCGTCTGCGTGTGGATCTGGACGTAGAGTCCGCCGTCACGCAGGGTTTCAATTTGCGTGTCGTTGAGCTGGACCGCACCGCTGATGCGCCCATCGGTAGCCTGAGTAACCTCGAGGGTGACAAGGGACGGGCCACGACGGGCCATGGGCGCCTGGTGGATGTGGGCCACGGTGGCCGCCGAACTCAATCCTTGGAACGAGCCGACAACGTCAAGCGTACGGTTTGTGAGCGTAGCCTGTACCTCTCCCGAACCCGAGAGTGACCGGTAGGTGACGAGGTCGACTGGTAAAACGGAGAGCCGGTCTCCGAATATCTCGGATGGCTGTGCCACTACTGAAGTTGCGAACAGGCTGTGGCACAGAAGAGCGACAATCGTTCGTGTCACAGCGTGTGTGAGCTGGCGTGTTCCGTTCATTTGTTCCTCCCACGATAGGCGTGGTGTGGAGCTGTTCGGTGCGCCTTGGACTCTTCCCCGAGAACTTCGGCCGTGTGCTGGCCGAGTCCAGGAGGCGGGCGCTCGATGATGGCGGGCGTGCGAGACAGCTTGATGGGATTGCCCAGGGCACGCAGGGAGCCGAGTTCAGGATGGGTAATTTCGATGACCATCTCGCGGGCGAGGAGCTGGGGGTCATCGAGTGCTTCGGCCAACGTACGAACCTCTCCGCAGGGGACGGCCTTGGCACGGAGACGCTCGATCAGCGCCTGACGTGTATGTGGCGTCAGGTAGCCAAGGAGCAGTGCCTTGAGCTCTGGTCGGTGTCTCATGCGCTCGGTGTTGGTCGCAAAGCGATCGTCCGTTTCCAGTTCTGGATGTCCGATTGCCTGGCAGAATTGATGCCAGAGCCGCTGATTGCCGACCGCCACGACGACGAGTCCGTCGGCCACGGGAATCGTTTCATAGGGAGTCAGCGAGTGATGATCATTGCCCTCCCGTCCCAGTTCTTCGCCCGTCGCGAAGAGTACGTTTGCGGGTAACCCGAGTGCTGACGTCATCGAGTCAAGCAACGCGATGTCAACATGCTGACCAAGCCCGGTTTCGTCCCGAGCGCGGAGTGCGAGCAGAATGCCATTCATCGCGTACAGACCAGCCAGATAGTCGGTGATCGCGACGCCTACGCGCGTGGGAGGGCCCCCGCGGGCACCAGTGACATGCATCAACCCGGCCTCGCCTTGGATGACCGTATCGTAGCCCGGCAGGTCCCGTTTAGGGCCTTGTTGCCCATAGCCAGTGATGGAGCAGTAAATGAGCTGAGGGTATGTCTCACTGAGGGAGGCGTAGTCGAATCCTAGCTTCTTGAGGCTGCCCGGTCGAAAATTCTCGATCAGGATATCCGCTTCCCGTATGAGATCCCGCAGTATGGCGGCACCCTCTGCGGATTTTAGATTTAACGTGACGCTCTTCTTACTTCGGTTCATGCCCAAAAAAAACGTACTCACTCCGTTCTTGAAGGGGGCCCACGCGCGTGTGTCGTCCCCATGCGTGGGTTCTTCGATCTTGAGGACCTCAGCGCCCATGTCGCCGAGCAGCATGGCGCAATAGGGACCGGCGAGTACCCTGGTCAGATCGATGACGCGGAGTCCGTGCAGCGGTGGCATGAAGGCGGGAAATTATATCGTTATCTGAGGTTTTTAACCCCCGATGGTTGAATTGGAGGCACATCAGTGTAATGAAGTGCGGTACGATGACAGGTTGCCGTGCACAGGATGGCTTTTTACATGACGCATCCTATCGTGAGAACCAACATGGTGGCCTCAACGCTGCGATAACCCAGGAATATACATGTCATCTGCGAAAATCATCTGGACGAAAATCGACGAAGCACCGGCACTGGCAACGTACTCGTTGTTGCCCATTGTGCAAGCCTATACGAAAGGGACCGGCGTGGATGTCGAGATCCGAGACATCTCCCTTGCTGGCCGTATCCTTGCGGCCTTCTCCGACCGGCTGATTGCGGAGCAGCGCGTCGCTGACGAACTGGCCGTGCTTGGGGCGCTGGTCAAGACTCCAGATGCAAACATTGTCAAATTGCCGAATATCAGCGCTTCGATCCCACAGCTTCAAGCGGCGATTGCCGAGTTGCAGGAACAGGGTTTCGATGTGCCGGACTACCCGGAGGAGCCTCAGGAGGATGAAGAACGGGCGTTGCAAGCGCGTTTCGCCACGGTGCTCGGGTCGGCAGTGAATCCAGTGCTTCGGGAAGGAAATTCCGACCGTCGGGCGGCTATCTCGGTGAAACGTTTCGCGCAGCGGCATCCCCACAAGATGATGAAGCCCTGGCCGGCGTCAGGTTCGCAGACACGTGTTGCCCATATGAAGTCCAGAGATTTCTATGGCAGCGAGGTGTCGACGACTATGCCAGCGGCGGGCACGGTGCGCATCGAGCATGTTGCACATGATGGCGTCAGGACGGTGTTGAAAGATGCAGTGCCGCTCGAGGCCGCAGAGGTTATTGATACGGCCGCCATGAACGCGGCGGCATTACGCGAGTTTTTTGAGGAGACCATCGATGAGGCGCGTGACAAGGGGGCGCTGCTCTCGTTGCATCTCAAGGCGACGATGATGAAGGTATCCGATCCGGTCATGTTCGGGCACTGCGTGGCGGTGTACTTCCAGAGTGCCCTGGAGAAGCATGCCGACGCACTGCGTCAGGTAGGAGCCAATGTAAACCATGGTCTCGCCGGGGTCCTTGAGAAGTTGGACCGACTTCCGTCGGAGAGCAGGGAGGAGATAGAAGCGGACATTCAGGCGGTTTACGCAACCCGGCCGCCGTTGGCCATGGTTGATTCACGCCGTGGCATTACCAACCTGCACGTGCCCAATGACGTCATCATTGACGCGTCCATGCCCAATGTCGTCCGGGATGGCGGGCGGATGTGGAACGGTGATGATGAGTTGCAGGACACGATTGCCATGGTGCCAGATCGTTCCTACGCGAGGATCTACCAGGCAATCATCGAAGACTGTCAGGCGCATGGTCAGTTAGACCCAGCGACGATGGGCAGCGTGTCGAATGTGGGGTTGATGGCTCGAAAGGCTCAGGAGTACGGATCACATGACAAGACCTTCATGGCGTCGAGTCCAGGTGTGATTCGGGTGGTTGATGCTGCCGGAGATACCGTGCAGGAGCAGCCGGTAGACACGGGAGACATTTTCCGAATGTGTCAGACCAAGGATGAGCCGATTCGTGACTGGGTGAAGTTGGCGGTGGAGCGAGCGCGGCTGTCCGGCTCGCCGGTCGTGTTCTGGCTCGATGAGGCGCGAGCCCACGACGCGCAGCTCATCGCCAAGGTCAAGGCCTATTTGCCCGAGTATGACACCACATCATTGAGCGTTTCGATCATGCCACCGGTAGATGCCATGCGGTTTTCTCTGGAGAGGATCAGACGAGGAGAAGATACGATCGCGGTGACCGGCAATGTGCTGCGGGATTATCTGACCGATCTTTTCCCAATCTTGGAACTCGGTACCAGCGCGCGCATGCTGTCCATCGTGCCGCTGTTGAATGGTGGTGGCCTCTTTGAGACGGGAGCGGGTGGGTCGGCGCCGAAGCACGTGCAACAGATGCTCAAGGAGGGGCATCTGCGCTGGGACTCGCTCGGGGAGTACTGTGCGCTCGTGCCAGCTCTGGAGTTGACCGCCCTGCAGTCAGGCAACGCCAAGGCGACGGTGCTCGCGCGGGCGCTGGACGAAGCTATTGGGCACTATCTCGAGAACGGTCGTTACCCGTCGCGGAAGGTTAACGAGATTGACAATCGCGGAAGCACCTTCTACCTGGCCTTGTACTGGGCCCAGGCATTGGCTGCGCAGGACGAGGATCTTGAGCTGAAGAACCGTTTTTCGCGTGTGGCCACCCAACTCGAGGACAATGAGACCACCATTGCCGACGAACTGCTGGCCGCGCAGGGACAGCCGGTCGATCTTGGCGGTTATTTCCGCCCTGATGAGGAACGTGCGCAACGTGCCATGTGTCCCAGCACTACATTGAACGGCATTATCGGCGGTATGTGAGGACGGCCGATAATGCCGGTTCTCGGGACCCCGGTTCCGCAACGCTAATAAATTGCGAGGGCGTTGACCGGTGAGCCGGTCCCGGTTTCGACGGCCAACGGCGCGGCGACGAGCATGAACTCCCAGCGGTTCTGCTCGGCTGCGGTAGCCGCCAGGGCCTCGAGATCCTGGTTGTCGAATAGATCGACTCCCATCGCAACGATCGTGAGTTGATGGACCGGGAGACGGACGTCCTCAATTTGCGATGGGACGACGTCGAGGGCGGCATCGCTTCCCAGGAATGAGACGTCGCGGGCTTTCATCCAGGGCATTGTTGAGGCGTGCAGACCTGCAGCGTTTTGCGAGACGTTCCACGGGCCGAGTTCGGCGCGGCGTGCCCATCGCCCGGTACGGATGAAGACGGCATCACCAGGCCGTACCGTAACTCCGGTCATCTCTTCCCAGGCTTCCAGGTCTTCCTGGTAGATGGGGGTGCCAGGTTCCAGATATGGGACGCCCTTGAGCCGCGGGATGTCGAATAGTATGCCGCGCGTGACGATGCCCCCCTGTAGGTTCACAATCGAGGCGTTAGAGCAGCCTTCTGCCGTGATGCTGTCCTGCGATACCCCGTTGTACATCTGTCCCTTGTAGAGGATGTGACAGAGCGAATCGACATGACTATGGGAGTATCCGTGGTAACTGATGTTGTAGTTGTCGCTAACAGCGCCGAAGAACGACGGATCCGGTGTGGGTTCTGGCACGCCGAGCATCTGCCGCTCGAAGGGGAGTGGCACATCGGGGGCTTCCTCGGTGATGAGTCGATGTTCGAGGGATACGGTAATACCTTCAGTGACAAGTGCTATCGCCTCGAGCCGCTTCTCTGGCGTGATGAGATTCGCCGCGCCGAGCTGGTCCTCTGCACCCCAGCGGCCCCAGTTCGAGAGTTCGTCCATCATGCGTTCGATGTCTGACTGTGTCAGGTCACGGGGTTCGGGTTGCACGTCCGGTGGGGTATAGGTTGAGGCGTCGTCAGGCAGAGGTTCTATGGAGCGTTCTGGTGCCTGTCCGCAGCCCGGCGAGATGGTGGTCATTGCCAGAAGCGTTAACCCAGAGATCACGTGGTTCATGTCCATGAAGTATCCCTTTCAGAATGTCCTGCCGAGTCTGACATAAAAACTCAGGCCGTGGTCGGCAAGCGGAACCGCGACGCCGACACGAAGCTGTGTGGATGTGGTCCAGAGCGGAAGCCCGCTTAGCAGGAGTTCGCCACCGAGCGAGCTGAGAGGGGCGCGCTGGAGGGCTGCGAAATGCGTGGCGTGTGGGCGTGGGGCCCAGGCATTACCCGCGTCGGCAAAGAGAGTGGCGCTGATCCAGTCCAGGTAGAGTGGGAGGTTGCCGAGCGCGCGATTGACTTGACCGATGGGAACCCGATACTCGATGGAGGCGGACCAGGCCCTCGAGCCGGAACGAATCCCTCGGGGGTAGCCCCGGATGGGAAAGAGTGTGGCCGTCGCCGGAACCAGGCCCAGACCGGTAATCCTCTCAGCTTGGCCTGGGGTGCCTCCGGCGCTATAGAAGAACGCATCGGCGCCAGTGTTCCACGCGGCCCCTCCGCTCATTCGCACCGCAAGTAGCTGGTTCGCAAATCCGCGACGCCCAAGGGATTTGTAGATGTTGAGCTCGCTGGTCAGATCGGTAAAGGAGCGTGCGTCCTCCTGATGCGTCCGCGCGTCTGGTGCGGTTGTGTCCCAACGGCGGCGTACATGCGTGAAGGCACGTATTCCGTCCTCAAGGCTTATCGAGAACGGTTGGAGTTGCGCCGTCTGAAGACCCAGACGTCCGTCGATTTGCATCAGGCTCCGAGTTGGGCGGATAGGTGCAAATCTTGTTTCCGGGGCGAGTTGTTCGTCCAGGAGTTGCTGGTGTTCCCGGATATACGAGGCTCCGAGTGAAGCGGTGACCGTACGGCGGACACGCCGTCGGACCGTCGAGATGTCAGCTCGAGCTTCCTGTTCGCGCGTGACGAGAAAGAGGTCTCGCCGCGCAGGGAGTTCCCGGTCGGCGTCGTCGATCGTGAAGCCTGTCGATCTGTGGTGTTGGCCGATCGACACGCCCAGGACCGGATTGCCGAATCCAGCAAAGGCGTAGCCTAGTCCCCCGGAGAAACGTTTCCCCCGGGGTTCGACGCTAAAAGAGACAGCTGCGGCGTGTCGCTGGATGACGTCGACGGCCTGCGTGACGAACCCGAGCCGGGGTCCGAGGACTTGCCGACCGAGATGGGTCTCTCCTTGTGCGAGTGTCGGTAGCCAGTATGTGGGCCAGATTGAGGGGAATGGCGAGTAGTCGCGATCTAGCGTAGAGGTTTCAACGTGCGTCGGGTGGTCCAGGGAGGTGTCTCTGGTCCTGAAGCGTGTGTCGAAGGGGAATGGGGTTGCCCATGACCCGGGATCGTAGGGGATGCGTTCGATATGCCAGCCGTCCGCGTGGTAGCCACTGAAGTAGATCCATGTGCCGGAAGGGTCGACGGCTGGGTATGCTCCCCCGGTACTGAAGTTGGTGATTTGACGAATTGCGCCGGGGCTTCCGTCAAGAGTGATGTGAGTAGCGAAGAGATTCGGGATGCCCGTGCGATCTGATGCCCACAGAAGGTGACGTCCATCCGGACTCCAGCTCGGGGCCAGATCGACCGCGCGGTCGTGAGTGATCCGCTCACGTATTGCTCCAGTCGAATCCAGAAGTACGATGTCGTAGAAAGCACCCTGCTTCCAGCGAGCCACCGCGATCCAGTGGCCGTCTGGCGACCAGGACGGGTACACCCAGTGAACGCCGTCAGCGGGTGGGACCACCGTTTCGATCGCGCTCGTGTATAGATTCACGCGAACAAGCGCAGTCCGACCCTCGACCTGTTGCACCGCAAAAGCCTCCGACCCGTCCGGCGATACGGAGGGGTAATCGAGTCTGGCGCCGTGGGTGAGCCGGCGGACGTGGCCGCTGCCAGGGTCTGCAAGGTAGAGATCCCTGTAAGTGCGATACGGATCGACGAAGTCGACCTGGGAGAAGACCACCTGACCGTCAGGGGTCCAGTCAAGGCGCGACACATTGTTTGACCGCGTCAACGACCTGGACACGGATGTGGTCGGGGAGAGCAGATAAATCCCCGGGACTGACGCGCCATTGGCCCGGGCGTATGCGACCGTATTCCCGTCAGGTGCGACACGGGGGTAGAGCGCCCATTGACCGGCAGAGGAGAGGGAGTCGCTGTGGGTGAGCGGGCGCAGGGAGGTGATCTGGGTCATCAGCGTGGCGTAGCGGTCTCTTAGTGTCTGTATCCACTCCTCGTAGGCGGTGTTAAAAGTGGTTCCAAAGGTCTTTGAAGCGGCGGCGTTGAGTCGGAATGGCACGAGTTGATTGCCGACAGCGCGAACGAATTCGGCCATCCGGGTTGGTCCGTACCGATCCACGAGGTAGGTAAAGAAGCCCGCTCCGTACACGTATGGACGGTTGCCTCCGGGCCAGACAGCGGTCTTCCCTGACATTTGTGGCAAGGATTCCAGTGCGTCTTCGAGTACGGCAGTTCGTAGGACCATGTCCTGAAAGGTGCCGTGGGCGCGGCCGGTGCCGGTCAACGCGGATTCGTAGTGAGTTGCTAGTCCTTCGATGGCCCACTCCGGCAGCGTGTGATTTGGAAAGACCGGCCAGCGGAGTGGCGCACGTCCAAAAATTGTTCTGGTGAGGGCGCCTGGTCGTCCCTGCTGGTCGAGGTGAAAGATGTGGGCAAGTTCGTGCGTGACGACGAGTCGGATCCATTCATCGAAGTAACCCAGTTCGAATCCGTCAAGGGGGAGCGCGGAAAAGATGGTGATGCGGTTCCAGGGTGATACGGTCGCGAACCCGTTTGGGATATCAGTGTGGTCGCTCACTACGACTTCGATCGTGCCGGCTGGCGTCGTCTTGAGTTCTTGTTCGAGGCCCTGATGCGCGCGTTCCGCCCGGTCGGCGACTCGAGCGGCCAGGTCCCTGAGCCGGAGTGGATAGTTGACCCGGAAATGCGCTGTCTCCAGGACACGCCAGTCCTCGTCCGGGGCCTGAGCCTCGAGGAGCGGTACGTGGATGAGCAAGGCCACGATAAGGGAAATGACGTGTATGCGTGGAAATGTGTGTCGCGAGTGCGTGATAGCGACGTGAACGCGATGACGGGTGCGGGCACACATGAAGCAAGAGGATACGGGGTTTGGCCTCTATAATGAGACCTTTTCGGGCCTTGAGGCAGTGTGATCATGGTTGACGCCTTTATCTACGATGGACTACGCACCCCGTTTGGGCGGCACGCGGGGGCCCTGGCTTCCATCCGGCCGGACGACCTGCTGGCTGGGGTGATGTCGACACTCATTGCGCGGAATTCCTTTGCTGGAGACCTGGTGGAGGACGTGGTGGTGGGGTGCACGAATCAGGCCGGTGAGGATTGTCGCAACATCGCGCGGCGGGCGGCGTTGCGGGCTGGTCTTCCGGTTGAAGTGGCCGGGATCACCGTCAATCGATTGTGTGCAAGTGGGTTGGCTGCCGTTGTGGACGTGGCACGAACGATCGCTTGCGGCCAGGGCGACCTCTTCCTGGCGGGTGGTGTGGAGAGTATGAGCCGAGCTCCGTTCGTGATGGCGAAGTCTGAGCGCGCCTACGGCCGGCAGCTCACAGCATTCGACTCGACGCTCGGATCACGCTTCTCCAATGCGCGGGTGACGGCTCAATTTGGCGATCATGCCATGCCGGAGACAGCCGATAACGTGGCGGTCGAGCTGGGGATCACCCGTGAGGACAGCGACCGATTTGCGGTGGAGTCGCAGCGGCGGTTTGCCGCCGCCGAGGAGCAGGATTTTTATCGGGGCGAGCGTGACGCGGTGACCGCGCCGGGACAGCGACGCGGTGAGACGACAGTTGTGGTTGATGACGAGCACCCACGTCCAGGAACGACGCTGGACAAACTCACCGGGCTTCGTTCGCTCTACGAGGGAGGTTTGGTGACGGCGGGAAACGCCTCTGGAATCAATGACGGAGCGGCAGTGCTTCTTCTTGGAAATCGAGCGGCTGGTGAGCGGGTCGGGGTCCAGCCCCTGGCCCGAGTGGTCACGTCAGCCGTGGCGGGTGTTGAGCCGCGGGTCATGGGGCTCGGCCCCGTGCCAGCATCGAAGAAGGCGCTTGAACGTGCCGGTCTGACTTTGGCGGAGATGGACGTCATCGAAATCAACGAGGCATTTGCGACTCAGGTGCTTGGTTGCTTGAAGCTCATGGACTTGTCGGCCGAGGATAGTCGGGTGAATCCGAACGGCGGTGCCATTGCTGTGGGTCACCCGCTTGGTGCGTCCGGGGCACGACTTGCGCTTACCGCCGTTCGCCAATTGGAGCGCGTCGGCGGGCGGTATGCCCTTGTGACGCTGTGCATCGGTGTGGGCCAGGGGTTGGCGGCAATCTTTGAGCGCGTCAACTAGTCCGGACCGGAGAACCATCATGGCGGAACAGTCGCGCGACGTCCCCTCTGCACTGTCGACGAAGTCGATCCGGCTTGCTGCGTTGGCTGTCATCTATGTTGTCATTGTCTATTTGCTGCCTCGACCCGAGGCGGTCACGGCGGAGGACTGGCGTCGTGTCGGCGTGTTTTTTGCCACCATCGGTGGATTGATGTTGCAACCGATGCCAGGCTCGCAGGTTGTGCTTGTCGGGATTGCCGCCATGCTGACGTTGGGCGACCTCCCCATGGACCGGGCATTCAGTGGATACGCGGCACCGACCGTGTGGATGGTACTCATGGCGATGTTGATGTCGCGCGCCCTGCGCGATTCAGGCCTCGCTCGTCGCATTGCGCTCTGGTTTGTACGTGCCATAGGCCGCACCTCGCTCGGACTTGGTTACGCGCTGCACCTTACCGACCTTACGCTCGCAACCGGGGTCCCTTCGATTACGGCTCGTTCCGCGAGTATCGTCTTTCCTATTGCTCGAAGTATTAGCGGGCTCTACAAGTCACACCCTGGGACCTCGTCGGCCGTGCTTGGCACCTTCCTGATGGTGTGTATGTATCAGGGAAGCGTCATCGCCTCGGCCATGTTTTTCTACAGTAGTGCTGCGAATCTGTTGCTGGGGAATCTTGCGGCCGAATATGCGGGGGTGACGATCACGTGGATGAGTTGGTTTACGGCAGGGTTGGTGCCTGGTTTGGTGGCCAGCGTTGCGGTGCCCTATCTGGTCTATCGCCTCGTCCCACCGGAGCTGACACAGACGCCAGCGGCGAAGAGTTTCGCCGAGGAGCAGCTAGCTGAACTTGGACCGATGCGGGGACGTGAGACCACTGTCGCCGGGGTGTTTCTGGGCTTACTTGTGTTTTGGGTGGCGTCCTCGTACGTGGAAGGGTTGTCGCCGACGCTCGTCGCCCTTTTGGGGATGATCGTCTTGTTTCTGACTCAAGCGCTTACCTGGGAGAGTGCGCTTCAGGAGCGGTCGGCCTGGGATGTCTTTGTCTGGTACGGCGGACTGCTGATGATGGGTGGTGTACTGAACGACACGGGGGTCACGAGTCTCTTCGCAGAGTGGTTCGGTTCATGGTTCTCGGGCGTGCCCTGGCTCGTGGTATTTGTCGCGACCATGGTGATTTATTTTTATGCCCACTACTTTTTCGCGAGTACCACCGCTCACGCTCTCGCCATGTATCCGCCGTTCTTGGTGCTCTTGGTGAGCTTGGGGGCACCTGCGCCCGTGGTGGCGTATAGCCTGGTCTTTATCAATAATCTGACCGCGGGGTTGACGCACTACGGCACGACAACCTCGCCGGTCATTTTCATCGAGGGGTATGTAAGTTTCCGGGACTGGTGGCGGGTCGGGTTTTATGCTTCCCTGCTGAATCTGGCTATCTGGTTGCCGGTGGGTATGCTGTGGTGGAAGGTGCTTGGCTTGTGGTGATGGTCGAGGCCAGACCGAAGATACAGGGTTCGTCGGATAGCTCCAGGGTAGGCGGAGGAAGATCAAAAAATGACGACAGCAAGTAGGCCCTATGACCGGTGGCGGCTGGCGCTCGCCGTGTGGGGGGTGGTCGCAGTCGCCTGCGCGACGCCGGATGCGGGGCAGGTGGATCTTCTGATCACCGGCGGACGGGTCATGGATCCAGAAACTGGTCTGGATGCCATTCTGAACGTGGCAGTCAGGGATGGGGAGATTGTTGCCGTCGACGAGGAGACACCAGACGCGGTCGAGGTGGTGGATGCTTCTGGGCTGGTGGTTGCACCCGGCTTCATTGATTTGCACGCGCATGGTCAGGACCGACAAAGCGCGCAATATCAAGCCAGAGACGGGGTTACGACCGCGATGGAGCTGGAGATCGGGGTCTATCCGGTTGACGCCTGGTATGCGGCGCGAGATGGACGCGCGTTGATCAACTATGGTGCCTCGGTGAGCCATCAGGGTGCGCGCCGGGAGGCTTTCGGAGCCGTTGTAGCCCAGGCCGCTGGGGGGGGGACATTCACGCTCGGGCGTGGAGGCGCGTCGGACGCATATCTCTATGCGGCGGCCTCCGAGGAGGAGTTGCGGCGAGTTGAGCAACTCATGGAGCGGGGCCTTGACCAGGGAGGGTTGGGCTTCGGGTTCGGGATCAGCTACACCCCGGGGGCGAGCCATCACGAGCTCTGGCGGTTGTTCGCGACGGCGGCCGGGCGGCAGGTTCCCGTATTCATCCATCTTCGTTCCTCGGGCGCGTTTCGGGCCGGCGGCGCGATTGCCCCGTTTCAAGAAGCGATCGCGAACGCTGCCACCACTGGCGTCTCACTGCACATCGTGCACATGAACAGCAGTGCCGGGAATCAAGCGAGGGTTGTGCTTGATCTGATTCGCGGTGCACAGGCGCGTGGGATTGATGTCACGACAGAGGCGTATCCCTACACCGCAAGTGCGAGCCTGATCGAGTCGGCGCTGTTCGACGGTTGGACTGGTCGTCCCGCAGAAGCCTACGAGCGCCTCCAGTGGGTGGAGTCGGGTGAACGGCTGAGCGAGGAGAGCTTCCTCCGTTATCGAGCACGGGGTGGCTGGGTCATTACCCATGGTCGGTCTGAGGTCATGAACGAGTGGATTGTGAGTCAACCAGACGTCATTGCCGCCAGCGATGGTATTCCGTTCAGTGAGGGGCGATCTCACCCAAGAGGAGCCGGCACTTTTGCCAGGATCTTGGGGCATTACGTGCGTGACCGCGGGGTACTGTCGCTGATGGATGGGCTCGCAAAGATGACACTACTACCCGCACGGCGGCTCGAAGGCATTGCGCCGGCAATGGCGGCCAAAGGGCGTGTACAGGTCGGTGCCGATGCCGATCTGACTCTCTTTGATCCGGAACGTGTGATCGATCGGGCCACCTACGATGCCCCGGACCGCTATTCGGACGGTATCCTGCATGTCCTGGTCGGCGGCGATTTCGTCGTGCGTGATGAGGAGTTGGTGGAGGGGGTCGCCGCGGGGCGGGCTATTCGACTGGGTTCGTGAGACCTTTGCCTGTGGCGTTTGCGAGAGGGGCGGCTGTGACTCTCGTGCCGACAACGGGTGGTGGGGCTACCGCCCTCGAATCGAGCACCTAAGCGTTGTGGAGCAACGCCGCGACTCGATCTCCATCGCGCTCTGCATCGCCTTCCCCTATTTCCAAGAGGCGGCCGATGTAGTCCGGCTGAAACATGAGCAAGCTGAGCAGATCGGGGCTCGCGGTCTCCCGAGAGCCGAGGCTGCGAGTGAGATGCCGGAAGAGCCGGGGGAGCTTGGGTTCGAAGTCCCGTGAAAGCCGACCCAAATCTTCAGATGGGCGGATGACGACAAGGTCGATTGGTTGGAGTTCGTGCTGAGCTCCCGGCGGCAATTGGGCGGGTAGGCCGGTCAGTCGTTGCACGTTGCTTCCCTCGCGATCGTGATCGTCCAGGAAAATGGCGTTCAGGAGCTGCCCCCCGATCTGAGCAGGAGGGGGAGTCGTGTCGATCACTGAGCGGCGTGCTTCGGCAGCACTTCCCCGGTAGCGGTTTGAAATAGCGAGGATACGCCGTGCCCCGAGATGGATAGCGGGGGAACACGGATCGGTCATGCGGATGCCCCCATCTCCGTACCATCCGTCATCAAGTTGGACGGGCGGGAAGAACAGCGGTATTGCGGCCGACGCCATGATGTGCTCCACGGTGATGGTGGTCTTGCGGCTGATACGGTGTGGTCGTTCCCGGTCTGTAATGTCGGCACCTTGGATCCAGATTATCGACTGCCCGGTGCTGTAGCTGCTGGTTGCCAGCGCGAGCGCGTGGAGGCGACCATCCGCGACATTGCGCGAGATACCCGTAATCTCACCGTTGGCGGCCGGTTGGAGCGTGTCGTGGAGGAAGCGCCGAAGCGGTGTCGTGTCCAGGAGTCCTGCAACCTGAGGAGCGAGGCCGCCGCCGCCGGAGACCAAGCGCATCCCCCAGCGAATCATGTTGCTGATGAGAGAGACGGTGTCGACACGGAAGACGTGATCGACACGCTGGTTTCGCCAGAGATGGACCAGATCCTCGATGGCTTCGTCTAGCGGGCGAACCTGAGATGCCAGATAGGCTGCGTTGATTGCGCCCGCCGACGTGCCGGTGATGATCGGAAGCTGTAAGTCCGGGTGACGTCGAATGAGGCCGCGGAGGAAGCCGACCTGATAGGCTGCCCGGGCTCCCCCGCCCACTAGAACGAGCGCGAGGGGCGCGGGGCCAGGGGGCCTCCCTGGTGCGGGCGTTAGATCGTTCATCACGCGAAGAAAAGAGCAGGGGCGAGGGGTTCAGAAGGCCAAGGCCTTCTAAACCCGCGTCGCGGAGCCCCACTGGGGTCAGGTGTTGGAGATTCAATCACCGCTAATGCGCAAGGGGATCAGGCCGTATCTGGAATTTCACGAGGTTGCCTTGCGTGCCCTTGCCGCCTTCCATATGCCAGACGGCATTCGTGCCATAGTCAGCCCAGACGGCGCGCCCCTTCCAGCCTGCGTCGGGGTCGTCAATGCGTCCGTCCATGCCGCGCGAGTAGAACCCGAGTGGGTAGGGAACACGCAGGATCACGAACTCTTCTTCCTCCGGGAGAAATGCCAGTAGCGAGTCGGATGTGCTCCCTGTCGCGATCGGGATGTTCTTCCCGAGGCCGAGTGTGTCGTGTTGGTCGACCCAGTTGTAGTAGTGGAAGTCGGCACTGCCTTGACTCGTGACACCCTTCATCTGCGGTCCTGGAGTGGCATACAGTGTCCAGCCTTGTGGGCAGTGCTGGCCTGTTGCGCTCGGGCCGTTGAGAACCTCACAACGGCTGCGGTCGAAGCTGGCCATGTGCCCACTGCCGGAGAGCGCCGTCCAGACGATCCCGTCTGTGGCAATGTCGATCCCGCGGGGGGAGTAGCCCTGAATTGGGGCCTCAGGGTTGTCGAACGGTGGCTGGTAGTACTCGGCGACACAGGTCTCTGGTGGGTTGTCGCCTAACGCGAGTCGCACGATTTGCCCGGGTACGCCTCCGGAGGCCGCCCAGACCACGTTCTTTGTCGTGGGATCAGGGACGATGCCATACCAGCCACTTCCCATCTCTTTGTCCTTAGTCGGATCAACGGCTTCAGCGCGGCCGATCCATTCGGTGATGCGTCCATCGCCATTGGTGTCGACGATGATGGGGCACCAACCCTGGGCGGCTTCCGCGTTGCCAGTTGCTTCGTACACGTCGACGTCGAGCCAGCCGATCACGGGACCCACCGAACTGAGATAGAGCCGCTCGCTGTCTTCAAAGCCGAACTGTAAATGGTGGGTGTTGAAGCAGGTGTCGATGAGGTCGACCTCTTCTGTTGAGGGGTCATAGACGGCAACGTGTCGGGCAGCGCGGCCGAGCGGATAGTGTTGCGCGAACCGGTTCTCGGAACCTTCCTGACACCAGGCAGGGTTACCGGGGCCTCGGATTTGATGGGTCATCCAGATGCGGCCTTTGCTGTCCATCATCGGGTTGTGCGGATTGCCCGGGTTGTTCCAGATGAGTTCGTCACCCCAGTAGATGGAAGGTTCGAGGTTTTCCTGATCGATGTACGACTCGAAGTCACCTTCGCCGGGAGTATCACGTACGGGGATAGTGACCTCCCGCGCTTCGTGAGTGCGGGGGTCCACCCACACGAGCTTGTCCCCCGCGAATTCGACGCCGTAGATCGGACCGTCAGCGTTGACTTGGGGATCGCGCTTGTCGGTGGCGATTTCATCGTGGACGTAACCCGTCTCGCCACCCCATTCCCACATGGTCAGTACGACGTTGCGTTCGCGACCCTCTGGGCGGGGTGGAGCGGAGGGGACTTCGCCGGCCATGATGCGGTCGGTCCAGTCTGCATACATGGTGACGGCGCGGTTCTCACCGAAGCGGCGCAGGTATCCACTCATCATGGCGCCTCGCTGACCCGCTTGGACCCGGTGCGCCCACGCGGCTTCTGTCGAATCGAAGGCGCCGGGGGCGAGGATCTCGCGAGTGGCCTGGTTGCCCAACTGATGGCAAAGTTGACACCCCTGTTTGAGGCCGTCGATCCAGGCTGCTTGGGTACGCATGTTGGGGGAGATCCCGTTGCCGGTGTCGCCGGTACCCGGGAATTCGTCCTCCCTCGGAACTTCGACGAGGGAATACCAATAATTCGCCGGGTAGACCTGTGCTGCTTCTTGCGCATCGGCCGCTGGTACGGCCTGCAACGTGAGCGACATTCCTGGTCTGGCGCTCGAGGGTGTGGAGTCAGTCAAGCCATATCCCCGTACCCAGATGTCGTAGGTCGCGTCAGGAAGGTCAGGGAGCAGATAGCGACCCATGGTGTCGGTCACGACAATCTTGCGAAACCGGGTATCAAGGTCATTGGTCTCAGCGATGACCCACACGCCGGCCTCGGGGCCGGTCGGTCCACGCACTTCCCCGCTGATGTCGTCGTTGTCCATCGGGACCTGACCGCTCGCTGTGGTGGCGCCGGCTATCAGGCCTGCGAGAGCGAGCGCGGCCGCGCCCATGAAGCCAAGTCGTTGTGTCAGGTCGGTTTTCATCGCGCTTCTCCGTTAGACGGCTGTCGGTTGCAGCCGCCGGGTTTGAGATCCCGTCGGTTGTAGCACTTCCCGCGTTCCGACGCCAGCGAATCGATCAGCGCGCGGAGAGGAGTGGGGCGCGGCGCTCATGACATCGTGTGGCTTGCTCGAACGCATACGCCAGTTGCAGGACACCCCGGTCATCGTATGGACGCCCCACGATCTGGAGGCCCACCGGTAAACCGGTCTCGGTGAATCCGCAGGGCACAGATGCGGCCGGGAGTCCGGTGACACTGATGTGGTACGCCGATTTCATCCAGTCCAGATAGGTGGGCAGTACGACATCGTTGATTTGTGTGACGTAGGGTTGCCGGAGATCGAATGGTTCGACTTGGACAACGGGAAGTAGCAGGAACTCGTACCGTGCGAAGAAGGTTCGTACCCGGTGATACAGAGCCGCGCGCTTTTGCTCAGCCCGGGCGATCTGGGGCCCGGTCAATGCTTGTCCGGCTTCGATATTCCAGATCACGGTATCTTTGAGTAAATGACGGTGGCGTTCCAGGGTGTCCCCGAAGGCAAGGTCGAAATACCACGCCCGCCAGGTTGTGAAGATTTCGTCGGCATCAGTCAGATCGGGGCAGGCGTCATGGGTGATGCACCCGAGTTCCTCGAAGGTCGCGCGTTGTCCCGCAATGACGGCAGCGACGGTCGCCTCGACTGGAAGCCCGCCGAGATTGCTCGTCCAGGCAACCGGTACGTTGCGGAAGTCCCGTTCGAGCGCGTCGGCGACCGGTTGAGCGGGCAGCGGCAGCGACAGGGGGGCTCTGGGGTCGGGACCCGCCATGGCGTCGAGCAGGAGGGCTACATCCCCGACAGTACGGGCCATGGGGCCGTGAACATTGAACGGGAACCAGGGAGCCGGACTGGGCCATCGTGGGACGCGACCAGGAGATGGACGAAGCCCGACAACGTTACAGAAGCTGGCCGGGTTGCGCAGTGAGCCACCCAGGTCACTCCCGTCGGCAATGGGGACCATCCCCGTGGCGAGAGCGACCGCGGCCCCGCCGCTACTTCCCCCACAGGTTTTTTCCAGCGCGTAAGGATTACAGGTGGCCCCGAAGACTTCATTGAAGGTCTGAGAACCTGCGCCGAACTCAGGGGTGTTGGTCTTGCCGATGGTAATTGCCCCGGCCTGCCGCTCGCGTTCGACGATCAGTGCGGTGTCCGTCGGTACGTGGTCGGCAAACACTTGAGAGCCGAGTGTGGTGCGGATGCCGGCCGTTGCGAAGAGATCTTTGTGGGCGACGGGCAGTCCATGCAGCGGGCCGATGTCGTCGCCTCGCGTCATGGCGGCATCGGCCGCGTCGGCCGCGTCGCGCGCCTCATCTGCCACGATCGTGACAATGGCATTCACAGTCGGATTGAATTGCTCGATACGTTCGAGATGGGCGTCCATGACCTCCCGGGCAGAGGCCTCCTTGCGTCGGATGGCGCTGGCGAGACGTCGTGCGGTCAGATCGCACAGTGAAGTCGGTTCACCTGGCATTGCGAACGCTAAGTGTACTGCAGCTGTGGTGGGTTGTCGGACCTACGAGCGTGTCCGTGGATTCCAGGTCATGATCCGATCGCAAACAGGTGGTTGACGGTCCTGATGTACCAGATATCGTCGACGAGTGCCGGCGAGGCGAGTGTCCGCTCGCCAATATCGTTGGTATGGAGCAATTCGAATTCAGGGCCCGTTTTCATGACAAAGGTTTGGCCATCGTCGTTGGTGACGAAAAGCTTGTCGTCGACGACGACCGGAGATGCCGAAATGCCCTCTCGTCGGGGGCGACCCAAACGCTCTTGCCAGACGGGCTCGCCGGTTTTCGCATTGAGACACGTGATGATGCTCGACATGTCGTTGAGTGTATAGAGATAGTCACCGTAGACCACCGGAGACGGCACGAATGGGGACCCGCGCGTGGTCTTCCAGACCACGTGGGTGTCCGTGACGTCCCCTTGGCCTCCCGGCCGGATTGCAAGGGTCGGACCGGCCCGGCCGGAGGTGCAGAACAATAGTCCGTGGCCGACGACTGGAGTGGGAA
>CAZPZZ010000003.1:0-33725 GCA_964591245.1 uncultured Vicinamibacteraceae bacterium
GATCCGGTTCAGAGTCGTAGCACATCACCCCGATATAGAGATTCTCCTCGTCGTACAGCAACCGGATTTCAGTTTTTTCGCTTGGTTGTCCGCCAGCCACTGGCAGGCGTTGAATAAGCTCCCCGATCGTGGGCGCCTGCCTCCACGGTGCCTCAACGAGTTCCCCGTCGATCACAATCTCCGAAGTCACGGGCGTCGCCGCGGCGGACCGTACAGGGTCCACGAGCAGAGGTTGCTGCGCAGAAGCGACGGGGCTCAACATCAAGCTTGCCTGAACCGCCAAGAGCATAGAAGGCAACGCCCCGACTCGACGTCGTGACCCTCCCGGGAACGAAACGCTGGTCAGAGCACGCTGCACGACCCATCTTGTACACAAAAACAAACAAAAGAGCACCGCCTCATGAATAGCTCCGTGCGGGAGACTACGGCAGAACGCGCAGGCAGGCGTTGCCGTAACGGAAACGAAATCGCCCAGGAACCCTACGTACGAGGTACCGCAACAACGGCAGTTATGACGGGAAGTAACCACAACAACATTGACGGGGGACTCGAGAGACCGTCGGAATCACTCTCAGCCAGATCACGAATTGACAGTTCGGGCACAGGGCATCAATATCGAGCAACCTGACAGGAACCCGGCGACAGTGCCGGCTATGGACGACGAAAGTGCGAAAATACCCGCGTCACATGACCGGTTAACAGGCATAGTGCACAGAATTTGGTTGGGACGATATCGCAGCGCGACCATCCCGCAGTCGGGACCACCCGCGCAGGCACTGTTTCTTGAAATATTCAATATGTTTGACGAGCGATTACTCCAAGAGATCCGTAACAGATTTCACCACGTCGATACGTGTCCGTACCAAGGACCACGAATCTTCTTCGAAAACGCGGGAGGAACCCTCACGTTACGATCCGTGGTGGAAACCAACACCCACTTCTCTGCCATCCCCGACAACCAAGGGCGTGACAACCCGGCGTCACACGAACTGGTGCGCGTGATCGCGAAGGCGCGCGAAGACATGCGAACCTTCTTCGGGGTCAAGGACGGGGTCGTCTTCACAGGTGAAAGCGGCACCGAAGTGCTCTTCCGCTTGGTACGCGCCGCAATACTGGGGTCTTCGCCAGGCGGAACAGTCGTCGGCAGCACACTGGAGCATCCAGCGACGGTCAGCGCCTGCACGCGCTGGTGCCCGGTCGCTGACAAGGAATACGTGCGCATTCCTCACGATGCCACGCTCGCGATGGTCACGGCCGACGACTATCTGCGTCACGTCACGCCGGAAACACGGGTCGTCACCATCATTCAGACCAGTCCCGTCACCGGTATGACGGTCGATGTTCAGGCAATCGCACACGCGGTACGATCGGTCGCACCCGATTCTTTCATCCTCGTCGACAGCATCCAGCACGCGGCTCACGGAGTCATGGCCATGGATGCGTACGGGGTAGACGCGTGCGCGGTCTCCGGGTACAAAGTCTTCTCGAAGCACAACTATGGCGTCGGATGGGCGTCGCCCAGGCTGAGCGTCTTACCCCACGAACATCTCAACGGAACCGCGGATGATTTCTGGGAATTGGGGACACGGGACACCGCAGCCTTTGCCACGTTTTCAGAGGTCGTGAACTATCTGGACTGGCTCGGGGCGCAGGTAAGCGACGCAGAGAATCGCAGGGAACGCTTGGAAGCCGCAGGGCACGCTATGCGAGCGCAAGAGGCAGACCTCGTAGAGGTCACGATCAACGGCACCGAAAATTGCCGGGGCCTTCGTGATTTAGCTGGAATCCGTATCATTGGTGGGGCTGATAACCCACACCGGGAAGGCGTGGTGTCATACGCCTTCGAGAGTCTCCCTGCCGCAACCGTTGTGAGCGCACTCAACGCCGAAGGCATTCGCACGCACGTCCGGAAAGCCGATTATTTTTCTGGAAATATTCTCGAGCCACTGGGAATGGATAGTTGTATCCGCACGTCGTTCTGTCACTACAACACCCGACATGAGGTTCTGAGGCTCCTGGAGGTCCTCGGTTCGCTCGTACCTGCGTGACGCGCTCACGCGGCCTGTCTTCAAGACGCCTCACCCGTTCCACTCGTGAACGCACACCCGGGATTCAATCACCGACGACGTGGGACGTCGACCGCCGGCGGAGCGTCTGGACGGCGGTCGATCGTAACGATCGTTTCAACATGGTAGGTCTGGGGAAAAAGATCGATTGGCTGGACCCGCGTGATCTCATAACCAAACGGTACCAACTCCTTCAGATCTACGACGAGTGTCACGGGATTACAGGAGACATAGACAATCCGCTTCGGCTCGGCCCGAGCGATTCGCCGCATGACTTTACCTCCAGCGCCGCTACGCGGAGGGTCGAGGATCACCACGCCCGGGCGGCCATGAGTCTCCAAGATCTGGGGAAGGGCCCGACGCGCATCACCTGTATAGAAGGTGGCGTTGTGAATCTCGTTGAGGCTGGCATTATCCCGCGCAACAGCGATCGACGCTTCGATGATCTCAACCCCAATCGTCGTATACCCGCGAGCCGCGACACCGAGTGTGAAAAAACCAACCCCACAAAAAATGTCGATGACCACACCCGGCACGTCGTCACCAGCCAGGCCGTCTTCGACCTCGGTAATAACCTCCCGGAGCATGCGCTCGGCCTGAGCCGTGTTGGTCTGGAAAAATGTCTGCAGGCCAATACTGAACCGCAACCCGCTAACTTCTTCGATGATCGCATCCTGACCGGCCAGGGTGATGATCGCGTCCATCGGCGAGGCTCGCTGCTCACGACTACGAACGCCACGGACGACTGAAACAATCGATGAGTCGAGAGCCACGACCGCCTCGGCAAGCGCCCCGACTTCCGGGAAATCTCCGGCCGCAGTAACAAGCCCTACCATCGTCTGACCAGTACCACGGCCGTGACGAATAACGAGCTCGTGCAACAGCCCGTCACCGGTATCTGGATTCCACGAAGACAGTGCATGGTCTTTGACGAACCGACTCACTCTGGTGACGATTCGCATCGCCAAGTCTGACTCCAGACGGCACTCTGTAATCGGGACGACGCGACGCCAGTTACCGGCAACGTGCAAACCTAGCCCGTCGTTCGCGTTGAACGTGAATTCCATCTTGTTGCGATAAAACCAGGGGGAATCAGCGGCCACGATCGGTTCGATCGCTACATTCGCAACAGCCGCGAGCTCAGCGAGACAGCCGCGTACGACGGTTTCCTTGGCGCTGAGCTGGCTTTCATAGGCGAGATGCTGCCAGGAACAGCCGCCACACCCTTCGCGCAAGTGAGGACAGCTGGCCGCCACCCGTCCGGGGCCTGGAGCGAGAACCTCCAGAATGGTGGCCTCGGCCCGATCGCGGTACACACGGTCGAGACGGACATGAAGCCGATCACCTGGAGCACTTCCGGGGACGACAATAGAGAATTCGTTCTCGTCACCAAGCAACCGGAGAACGCCAACGCCCCGTCCGCCTGGGATGAGCGCCTTGATGTCGACATCGCATTCGTCTCCCGCACGCGATCTGTGACGTGAAGTGGGTGTCATTCGGCGGAGGAACGGCAAGTGTGGCGAGGAGCGCGGCCGCGACCACCCGGTGACCGCCCGTCTGCTCCGCAAGGCCTCCCGTCTCGCCCGGAAAGGAGGACGCGCGCCAGGAACAAACGCATCGTAGACCAGCGCGACCGCACATGACCGGCAAAAGCCCCCTTGGCCGAGACGGGAAAGTGCGATACCACCAGCGAATCAGATACGGCGAAACGTGAGAGTTGGCTGGGAGGCAGGGATTCGAACCCCGATTACACGGTCCAGAGCCGCGTGTCCTACCATTGAACGACCTCCCACCAGCGACGGGAACAGTCGATTATAACGCATCGGCTCCATGCGCGAGGCAACGGGCACGGCCAATTGCCGGTTGAGACCGTCAGAGCCCGCCGAGTCTGAACTTCTGGAGCGCCGCGATTTGAGCGAGTCCTTGTCGGGCACGGCTTTCGGTCTCCTCGCTAGGGTCCAGTTCGAGTGCCTCGACCAGGTGCTGGTAGGCAGCGGTCGGTTGCCCAAATGTCCGGAGCTGGAGCAAACCGGCGCTGACGTGCGCGTCGGGGGCCATCCGCCCGATCGGATAGTCGCGCAGATGCCGTTGGAACAAGACGAGTGCGGCATGAGGATGTCCCTTCGCCGCCATCCATGTTCCCAACATCATCGAGTGCCGTTCGCTGAGAAGCCGCCGCGCCTCCTCCGAGGAAAGCCCAACGTACTTTCTCGCAGCGGCCTCATAATCCCCATCTTCGATCAACGCGGCGAGACTGTCTGGGCTCGGATGTCCGACGTTTGCGCCGGCCTCTGTAGAGTGGCTCCGTAGCGATCGACGGTTCGTCGTAATGGCAAGCACCAGTCCACCAAGAAATCCGCCGATATGTGCCCCATACGCGACGCCAGTCCCACCGGTTCCGGAAGAGATAAGAAAAGGGAGCAGATTATCGGCGAGAAGGTAGAACCCGAGCACCAGACGAGCGGGCGCATGGAGCACGTTCATGAAAAACGGAAACAACATCACCCACAATCTGACCCTGTTTCGTGGGAACCAGACAAAGTAGCAACCGAGGACACCAGAAATCGCGCCCGACGCTCCCACCACGGGCAGCAGCGAGCCACCATTGAAGAGCGCGTGAACCATGGTCGCGGCGAGACCTGTACCAAGGTAGGCAGCCAGGAACGGGAAGCGACCGAGTCGGTGTTCAACGTTGTCACCGTAGATCCAGAGAAACAACATATTTCCTGCCAGGTGAAAGAATCCACCATGCAGAAACATCGCCGTAAACAGGGTAATGAATTGCGGATCGGAGGGGCGGAATCCCCAGCGAAACCCAAACAGATCGTCCTGGGAGAGCCCACGGACGATGGCCTCGACCACTCGTTGAGAAGGTGGCGCGCCAGTCGCCTGCATCACCGCCCGGATGTAATCCTGCACCAGCGGATCGGTCGTATCGGGGCGAACAAAACCAAGTGGGAGGGTCAATAGGAAGAAAACTGCACAATTGACCAGGATGAGCGCGTAGGTCACGACCGGTACGCCGGGCGGGTTGGGCTCATCGCCCAGCGGCAAGATCATGATCTGAGTCCATCCATCTTACGTCAGGCGCCCGTCAGACGTGGCGCTGCCGCTGGCGCGTCCCCTTGCAAACTCAACACCGGCAGGTCGTCGAGCCGACGGGTAATTTCGTCCCGAATCACCCGAAAACGCCCGAGTTGTTCTTCGTCGGTCCCACCCAGTCCAGCCGGATCTGGCAGTGACCAGGAGAACCGGGTCACTTGGTGAGGATACGCTGGACACACTTCCTCCGTGCATAACGTCACGACGGTACCAACCGTTACAGGATCGATCGTATCGACATGCTTGGATCGTTGAGCTCGAATGTCAATGCCCACCTCGGCCAGGACCGCAACCGCAAAAGGGTTGACCGAACCCGGTTGAGAACCCGCGCTCTGGATGACCATACGTGAATCACAGCGTGCGCGGGCCAGGCCTTCCGCCATCTGGCTGCGAGCGGAGTTGGCCACGCAGAGGAAAAGTATCCCCTCCTCGTTTCTTGGTTGAGTAGATGACTTCTTCTCCAACATCGACACATTCCCACCTAGTCCTGCACACTCCACACCCACCGTCTGCAACCGTCACCGCTCCCACCTCTCTTTCCAAGGGACACGTAGCGACGACAACCCAGCGGATATGAGTGACCCTGACAATACCTTGGATGCATCACCGGTTGGCAACGGCGCAGCGTGGTCTCGTGGCGCATATTACGCTACCTGCTATATTCGCATACGCGACTCTCGTCACAACGCATAGGTCTTCATGCTTCCGAACGCGAACGCCGTAGGTTTGTGGAAATCGACAACGCTTTGTTCGTTGTCTGGTCTGAAGATTGGTGTCGTCGACGGGGACCTCACGCCAGTCGCCAACCTCAGCGAGGTGCGTACATGACGTCGCCAAGAACAATCCAGCACATCCTCATTTGTGACACACGGGGGGACGAACTCGCCGCCTACCTCAACGACCGACGCCCTGAACTCGTCTGTCGCGTGCGATCCGCCGATGCGGTGAACGACGCAGACCGGGAGTGGGCAACTACTCTCATCGGATTCGCGGCACCGCTCATCCTCGCCGGATCATCAATTCGCTGGGTTCATTCAACTGGTGCTGGAGTCGATGGACTGCTCGGCAACGAGTGGCCGGCAGATGTAACACTGACCCGCACGGTAGGTGAGCTTGGCACTCGTATCGCGGAATATTGCCTCGGGCACGCACTCGCGCATGCACAACGCATCAGACCCTTTTCTCAAGACCAGGCCCAACGCCGTTGGGCACCCGTCGAACCGGCGACGATTCGAGGCACCACGTGCGTCGTAGTAGGCACCGGATCGGTCGGCACCGCCGTCGCCAAATGCTTCCAGGCAATCGGATGCAGGGTCATCGGAGTGTCACGCACCGGCCACGACAGCCCCCCCTTCGATCAGGTGCATCCGGCCGACGGACTCGCACACGCCGTGAGCGCTGCACGCTGGCTCGTACTCGCCGCACCATTGACCACGGCGACCAGGCAATTGGTGAATGCAAACATCCTCAATCGTTGCAACGGGGTGTTCCTCATCAACGTGGCTCGCGGGGGCCTCCTCGACACCACAGCATTACTCGCGGCAATCGGTCAAGGCACTGTTGTCGGTGCGACACTTGATGTATTCAACGACGAACCACTTCCACCCGAGTCACCACTCTGGACCGCCTCTGGCGTCTCCATCACCCCGCACATCGCCGGTGTGACCCACGTGGAGGAAGCCGGTAGCGCGTTCCTTGCCGCCCTCGCAACGCTCGAGGCCGGTGGAACACCGTCGTGCAGCGTCAACCCGAGACGTGAGTATTAGTCGATTACCCAGCAGGAATCCCTTCCCTGTCGTGAACCGACCTCGAAGCCCTTTTCGGGAGCGAGACAACAGTAGAGAGAGGCCAGCGCGCTACTCCTCCCCGGTGAGATTTTGCCCAACGCGGTAACTCAGCGCGAGGTCATACGCAAGGACAGTTCGTTCCACTGACGTAATGACTCCGGAGAGCCCGCGGACGACCTGGTCCGTTGCGTCGTCGCCGAATGCTCGAAGAATGCCACCACGTTCGAGTTGCGCATAGCTGCGCAGATTTTCGACAATCTGCCACACAACGGGTCCAGGTCCAAACTGCCGCTGATAGATGCCAAAAACCACCCCAGCTGCGCGGAAACTGTCTCGATTCTCTCGTAAGAACGCCTCCCACTCCGCGCTTCGGCCAGGCGCGATGTGCAAGCTTGTCAGGCGGGCAATCGGCAACCCACTGACATCCTCGGACTCGATGCTAAGGTCCGCCCGGTAGAGCACAGCAAAGCTCTCGCGTGAATCGGTATACTCGCGCAACTTCGCGAGCACACGTTCGCGCTGACGCCGATCAAGCGACCGAGCAAGCGGACCACCAAGGTCCAGTTCCGCAAAACTCGCCATCGGCTCTACAAACGTTCGCTGGTAGGTATCGCCAAACTCGCCGGTTTCCCAAGCCGACCGCCAGGGCACACCTGCACGCTGCAACGCTGGGTTGATCTCTTCTTGGTACAACTCGATGAAATCATCCAATTTGTCCGGTCGCACCTGAACAACATTCACGCGGTACCACGTCTCACCATCCTGAGCCGGCGCGGGCTCTGAGAACATGAGCACCGTCACCCCCACCACGAAACACGCCGCGGCAATCCGTTGCATTGTCCCTATCACTTCCATACTTTTCTCTCCGGACAAGACGCGCGTCCGATGACTATTTGAGGCACCTCAGCACAACCTTCGGTGTCTCTGCAGTGGCTCTGAACGCGAAACAAAATTGGCTCGTACGTGCGCCGCTAGCTTCGCCAGCCGTCCAGCCACCGACACATCCGTTGTATCGGCTCGACGGAAAAAAGCATGCAGCCTCGTCCTCCTCGGTGGGGCCCTGGGCGACCAGACACCGCACGACAAAGCTGGCTTCACCCGAGGTACGTGGAGTGGATCAACAGAAGATGGAACGAAGGCGTACGGCAACAGGGCAGGCAGGGATCAGTCCGATCGAACCACTGGTACCCAAAACCCCCACCATTCCATGGCCGCCCCGGGGCAAGACCTACGGTTCGAGATGAACTTCCGCGAGCCCAATGCCACGTTCTCCAGCAGTGGCATACAGCAAATAGATGCGCCCGTCCTCTTCGAAGATAGCCGGATCCCGCAACTGATTCACCGGGACATTGATGGCGCCACCCCGGGAGGGTTCGATCGGCAACCGCGCACCTTCCCAGGCGCGCTCGGGTCGAAGCACCTCGACCGGCGAAGTCTCAGACCAAGACCGCCAATCACCCGAAAGATCAATACTCGACACAAAGATCCGCTCCGGGGCGTCCTCACGCCGGGTAAAAAACACGAAGAGCCGATCGTCCCGCTTGAGCAGAGCCGAATGCCGCATGTTCGGGTTGAACAAGGTCGGTCCCTCCTCGAAATTCGAGAGTCCATTGCGGGAGCGATACACCACGCCTGGCATGGACAAGGCGTAGACAAAGTCATCATGCCGAAACGCGCGAAAATAGGGACGGCCCAGGATTTCCGGACGCCCGACAAACTGTAAACCATCACGCGACACCGCTGCGCGGGTCACCTGACGCCCCTCATCTCGTCCGTGGACATACATGACAATCTGACGCCGCTCATCATCAACGTGCACGTCTGGAGAGGCAATATGTACGTAAGCACTGGCGGGGGCACAGGGAGGACATGAGACCGGAAAATGCGATTGCTCGAGCTGTAAAGTCCCCGATACATAGGTCGTCCACGGCCCAGCCACATCATCGGCATAAGCCAGACGAATATAGGTACCGCGATGATCTGCAAAGTATAGGTAGTAACGGCCCAGCGGATCCTCCACCCAATCGGGAACACGAATCAGCGATGGACCAGCAATGTTGCTGCCCATCCGCGCATCCATACCCGGGTAAATAATGGGACCATCGACAAGCCGCTCCACTCGGACCGTCTGTGCAAGAGCGTGCTCACCAGCGACGCACAGTAGTCCTAGCAGAAGCAAGAGAGTACGAGTGGCAAATGAGCGCATGGCATAGACTCCTGGTGACAGACCGGATTGCTTCCAGAGGCTATCGACGTGCCACGACCATGTCAATCCGTCGGTACGGACCTGCCTGTCTCGGCCAGCCACGGCATTCAACTGGGGCAGGGATATTTATCAATAATGCCCGTTCACATGGGCGCGGGTCTGACCATCGTGTCGCCGACAGAGTTCGGTCGTACGAGAAATCGTGGGCACGGCGACTAGAATGGTCAATAAGAATCATGGAACGTCCTGCACGTGACGTCACCGTGCAACGACACGCGAACAGAATGACGCGAACCATCGGTCTCAACTACGTAGATTGGCCACTCTGAATTAGGAGTTTGTGACTCATGACACACAGCTCGACGATACGTCATCACACCGCGTGGCACGGCCTCTGGCTGCTGGTACTGGCGAGTCTCATAGCTTCCCCCGTGCAGGCACAGGAGCAGTGGTCGGCCTGGGGACGGGATGGGGGGAACCAACGCCACTCGCCATTGACCCAGATCGACACCAGCAATGTCTCGACCCTCGTACCCGCGTGGCGGTACGAGATGACAGAACCGGGTGTCCCGTCACGACCAAGCCAGTCAACACCCCTGATGGTCAATGGCGTCTTGTATCTCTCGTTTCCGTACTACCGCGTGGTCGCGCTTGAACCAGAGACCGGTGACCGTATTTGGGACTACACCGCACCCGGGGACTGGAATTCACCCGAGCACCAGCAGCACTGGACAGGGGGCTCGATGCGGGGACTGGCGTATTGGGAAGGTGACGAGAGCACACCCCCGCAGATTGTCTTCGGGACCGAGGAAGGCGAGTTGATCTCGCTGAACGCACAGACCGGCATCCCCAATGGCCGATTTGGTAGCGACGGCTACGTCGACCTGAAAACATCCGACGTGATGAACGGCTTCCCGACGATGCACTACGGCATCTCATCTGGGGTCGCCATCTACAAGCACCTGGTATTCACCGGGGTCCACAATGCTGACGAGACTGGCTCGAAAGGACCGGCGGGTGATGTACGCGCGTGGGATCTACGAACGGGTGAGCATGTGTGGACGTTTCACACCGTACCACGGCCCGGCGAGGTCGGGAACGACACCTGGCTGGATGACTCGTGGCGTAACGTCAGTGGTGCGAACACCTGGACCTTCTTCACGGTCGACGAAGAACGCGGCATCCTGTACATGCCACTCGGGTCCGCCCACAACGACTTCTATGGCATGGACCGCCCCGGAGACAATCTCTTTGCGAATTCGATCGTCGCGGTGGATGCCATGACCGGCGAACTGAAATGGTATTTCCAGGCCGTCCATCACGACCTCTGGGATCTGGACATGCCTGTGCCGCCCATCCTCTTCGACGTGGAGCGAGACGGCGAAACCATTCCGGCCGTCGGTTTCATGACCAAATATCCGGTCCTGTTCATCTTCAACCGGGTCACGGGCGATCCGATCTACGAGATCGAGGAGCGCCCCGTTCCGAGCGGCACCATGGCTGGTGAGTACTACTCACCCACGCAACCATTTCCCGTCAAGCCGCCACCCTTCGGGCGTATCCGCTTCACCATGGACGACATCGCAACCGTGACGCCCGAGCATACAGCCGCGTGCCGAGATCGACTGATGCAGTACGGCGGGGGACACAATCGCGGCCCCTACACGCCCCCCTCCCTGGAGGGCGCACTCGTATTTCCCTCAACCGGGGGAGGCACCGAGTTCACCGGTGGTACCTTCGATCCAGAGCTGGGCTACTACATCATCAACTACGCGGACACCGGACACATCAGTACGCTGAAGCGAGTCGAGGAAGAGCCGGATCGCTCGAGTTATACGGGTCCTCCAGAGTCACGCCGGGTCTACTGGCACATTGTCGACCGGTTGACCGTCAACGGGTGGCCATGCTGGCAGCCACCGTGGTCCAGACTCGTCGCCGTCGATGTGAACACGGGCGAGATCGCCTGGCAGATCCCCTTTGGTACGGTCGAAGGCGCACCACCTGGATTACTGACCGGTGCTCCAAATTCTCAGAAGGGTGGGCCGACATCCACCGCAGCCGGGCTCTTCTTCATTGGAGGGGCCACCGATCGACAATTCCGTGCCTACGAGACAAGAACCGGGCGGGAATTATGGAGTGTCGAGACCGAGCAGTTGATCAGCGGCGCAAACCCGATCACCTATATGGGCAAAGATGGAAAGCAATATGTCACTGTAGCCGCAGGAACCACGCTTCTCAGTTACACCCTCCCGTGACGGGTCACGGTTCACCGCCGAGTGTACCGTTGCACGAAGTCAGCACGAGCTGAGGCCCTTGCGGATCTCTCCGCAAGGGCCTTTCCTACGACGCCCGACTTATTCGTCACTCCCCACCAAACCGAAGAATTCGGAGCCCGCACCAGATCCCCACTCCGGAGAGTCACCCGCCGAGGCCTCTCGTACCGGAGACCACTGTAACGGTCAGGCCCCGGAACTGTCGCCACGAGCGAAGCACGCGTGGAACCTAGACCAGGCTCCACGCAGCGAGGACACCGGCGCGTTTTTCGGATCTCACCACCAGAAGCACCGCTAGACAAAAAAAATCTAAAGTAATCACCTCTTCGGTCCGACACGTTATATGGCTGGTGCAGAAGCCCCCGGACTGTGCGGAAATACTGGGCTCCACTGAACCCGTCGACACTCCCCCGGAGAGGAGAAGAATCATGAGGGTGACGAAGGCCGATCTGGACCAACGGTACTCGCTGCTCAGCCTGATGTGCCCGGGCCCCGACTTCGACAACTGGTTTTATGCGCAACCGCGGCCGAAGCCTGAGGCCGGCAACGAAAACCTGGACAAGAATGCGGCGGTGTCAGACCAGGAGAAACACGCTCGGAGGTCGACGACCGCGCGCCACCCCATCGGGACGTCCCACTACGCGGTCACCGTACCGGCAGAGTGGAAACGCCCGGCTGCGTACTGGCGCACCGCTACCTAGCACCGCGGTGGCGCGGTCGTGATTCAGCCACGCCACACTATTTTTTCGTGCGCAGTCACTTGTGCCGGGAATATCACTCACTCTCGGGGTTACACAGGACCAGTGCACACGCACCGGCACGGTTGCGATCTCGCCGTAGGACCGGTGGTCTCACAAGAACGCGGTCAACCCACCAAGCGTCGCCGCTTCCGGCTACAGGATGCCACTGGCTCGAGTCAGGATCGCGTAAACTCGGAAATCACCACGTAATATTCCATAAATCATCGCTTAACATAGCAACCAATGCCCCGTGTCGCCGGATACCGTCTGGGCACGTCTGGACGTGCGCAGCTAACCGGCGAGCGGGAAAACGAACAGGTCGTGATCGGCCACGCAGAACTGCCCGCGCACAGGTCTAGCGAACGCACCGCCGCCTCGACCACTCCGTGGTGTAGTCAAGAAGCGGCACCGCGAAAGCAAACAAGGGCAGCCACCGTCCCGCCGCGCCCGAACGGGACAAACGCACACAGAGAATGAATCTAGCGAAATTAACCAACGACCAACATTGCACTTGGTGTGGGTTTGTGAATCATGAGTGAGAACGCGGTGACGACGGACATTTCAACGGTGCGGGAGCGGTCACTGCACCTTGTGCAGGAAGCCGGATCCGAAACCGAGCTCTCAGACGCTCGAGTGAGGCTCCTGGGCCGAAAGGGCGAAATTGCCGCACTCTTCAAGACCCTCGGCTCGACCACGCCCGAAGAACGTCGGGAACTGGGAGCAGCAATCAACGCGTTGAAAGTGGAGGTCACCGAGGCGCTCGAAGCCAAGGCCGCACGATTGGCCGAAGTTGAACGCAACTTTGACGACCTGATCGATATGAGCCTTCCTGGGCTGCGGCCGCATACGGCCGGGCTGCATCCGATTACGCAGATGACCTGCGATTTAAACGATGCGTTCCTCTCTCTCAACTTCGACATTTATGAAGGGCCACAGGTCAGCAGCGAACTGTACGAATTCGACCACATGAACTTCGCGCCAGACCACCCGGCGCGCGAGAGCATGGATACGTACTGGATCGCCGGAACAGAGGGCACAACGGGAGCGGAACGCTTGTGCTTACGTCCCCATCTGACGGGAACAAGCATACGGTACATGCGCACACACAAACCGCCATTCCGACTGGTCTACCCCGGCAGGGTCTATCGCAACGAGTCGACCGACGCACGCCATGAACGCGCCTTCTTCCAATACGAAGCACTCATCGTGGATCGGAACATTCCGTTCACGGCCGGGCAAGTGCTCATCGGGACAATCCTGAAGACGGTCTTCGGCCGCCCGGTCCGCACTCGGATGCGGGTCGGCTTCTTCCCGTTCGTCGAGCCCGGCTTCGAGATCGACATGGAGTGCCTGGTCTGCGGCGGCACGGGATGTCGAATATGCAAGCACGTAGGTTGGCTTGAAGTCATGCCGGGTGGCGCACCCCATCCGAACGTCTTCCGGGCCGGCGGTCTTGACCCAGATGAGTGGATGGGGTTCTACATCAACGTCGGACTCGATCGGCTGGTGATGATGCGCTACGGCATCGAAGACGTTCGACGCTTCCACAGTGCCGACCTCCGCTTCCTCAGACAATTCAGATAGAACCATGAAGCTCTCGATCGAGTGGATCCGTGACTACGTTGACCTCCCAGCAGAGCTCTCGCTGAAAGAGATCATGCACGACCTCACTATGGCCACGGTCGAGGTGGAAAACGCCGAAGATCCAGGCGTGGCGCTCGACCACGTGGTCGTCGGACGCATTGTCGAGGTCGCAACCCTGGACGCGAAGGATGCGTCGCTCGCAACATGCGATATCGGTGGCAGTGCCCCGGTGCACATCGTCTGTTCCGGTACCGGGATGGCACCGGGAGTCGACACCATCGTGGCATTACCGGGAGCCCGTATCCGTCCGACTGGCATGCACGACCACGTAGTGGTCGCGGCGCGAGAGGCGGCGGGACAGCACTCCGATGGTGCGATTTGCCGCGCGTCGGAAATCGGTCTAGATGATGTGTTGCTATCACCCGATTCCCAGGCCGTGGTCGATGTGGCCGAATTCAACGCCGCACCCGGTACACCCTTAGCCGAGGCAATAGGCTGGCACGACATCGTCCTCGATATCGATAACAAATCGCTGACCAACCGTCCGGACCTGTGGTGTCACCGGGGTATCGCACTCGAGCTTGCCGCCATTTACGACCGACCACTCCGCAACCCCGCGCTTGTCGAGCCTGACTGGCCACCAGTTCAGCTCCTCGGCGAGATCGACCCAGAGCTGTGCCGCCGGTTTGCGGCATTTAGGCTAGAACACGTTGCGATGGGACCGAGTCCGTTCTGGCTGCGAAGCCGGCTGGCGCGTCTCGGGCAACGACCGATTAACGTGGTCGTCGATCTCACGAACTACGTCATGCTCGATGTCGGGCAACCCAACCATGCCTATGACAACAATCGCCTGACACTGCCACTCGGTATGCGCCGTGCGCGTACCGGTGAGACACTGGCGCTCCTCGACGGCTCGGAGCACCATCTCGCTCAGACCAACACGGTCATCACGGGCGCAGATGAACCGGTAGCCGCCGCCGGGGTCATGGGTGGCGCAAGCTCGATGGTGACCGAGACAACCACCGCCGTGACCATGGAATTCGCCAATTTTGATGCCCTGGCAACGCGGCGCTCCGCATCGGCCATGAGCCTCCGTACGGAGGCCTCCGTACGCTTCGAAAAATCGCTCGACACGCAGCGGGTCGATCTGGGTGTGTCGCGGTTTGCCGCACTGGTGCAGCAATGCTTGCCGGAGGCCCGTATTACAGCCTACGACGTGCGCGCGAACGCAGCAACCGAACCCGCCCGGATCACCGTTTCCGCCGATTTTCTGCTATCGCGGCTCGGCAAGGCCATGGACGCCGGCGACATCGCCAAACAACTCGCGGCGGTCGGATTCGAGGTAGACGCGGCGAGCGATGTACTGCGGGTCACGGCCCCAAGCTGGCGTTCCACGGGCGACGTATCGATGGCCCACGACCTCATCGAAGAACTCGCGCGCCTGCATGGGTACGAGAACTTCCCACCAACGATGCCGACCATCGAGCTGGGCGCCTCGACGACATCACGAAACAGGGATGTCGAACGAAACATCAAGCACGTGCTGGCCAGCCAAGGCGGAATGCAGGAGGTTGTGCTCTACCCCTGGGTCAAGGACCGTTATCTCGACGCCACGGGATTCGACCCCTCCGCCGGACTCCGCTTGGCCGACCCACCCGGGCCCGATCAGGCATCACTACAGCCATCCCTCGTGCCCGGACTGGTGGAATGCATCGAAGCAAATTTACGCTTCGAGACGGCGTTCCGAGTCTTCACCTGTGACGATGTGTACGGCGTTGAGCGATCAGCCCTGTTCCAGGCGGGCGAGGAACTTCCCTCTCAGCAGCGCCACGTTTCTGGCGCCTTCGTCGGTCGAGATCTTCAATCACTCGTACGCGAGGCCAGGGGCGTTCTCGACACCGTGTTCAGGGCCGCCCATCTGGCGCCGTACCACACCGAACCAACGACCGATGCCGCCTGGGCAGCCCCGGGGGCACAACTGGCCCTCAAGAATGAGGCAGGCACAGTTGGAATCTTTGGGGTGATCAGCGAACGAACACGCCACCGCGCGGGTCTCAAGCGGGCCGAAGCAGTCATCTTCACGCTGTTCCTGGAAGCACTGAAACCGTTCGGCACGCGTGAGAACACCTATCGACCGCCCCCGGTGTACCAGGAGGCCGAGAAAGATTTCTCCATGATCTTTCCGGTTTCGGTGAAGTGGCAAAAGGTCCTGGCATGCCTGAAGGGCATTGACGCGTTGATCAGGAACATTGGTCTCGTCGATGTCTATCGAGGCCAGGGCATACCCGATGATCACCAGTCCATCACGCTTCGCGTGACGCTCGGAGCCGACGACCGCACACTCGAAAGCGCAGAGATCGAGGCGACCAGCGGCACCATCGTAAATCGACTGACCACGGAGCTTGGCGGAAGCCTACGCGCCTGAGAGCCGGGACGCCTTGCCCACCAACCGCCTTGCGCAGCAACACCAGACCGTCAACTGGACAACACCGAATCGACGTCCATCGTTTCATGGTTGCCGCACCGGCTATGACCACGCAGTGCGCAGGGAATTTTCTGGAATTGCCGTTGAGATACTTGCCAGAGCACCGTGGTCACCGCTAGGGTAGTCTGACGCGAGGGCTTCCGGGGTTTCAGTACGCGTGCAATCACCAGCAACCACTGTGGTGACCCGTGGTGGCCATCGTGGAGAGGACCAGACATGTCGAAAACAGGCAAGCATCCGAGCGTCGATCCACCAAGTGACAACGAAAAAGGTCTGAACAGACGAGACTTTGTCAAAACGGGCGTTGCCGCGGGACTGGGCTCTGGCGCGTTATTGGAGCCAGACGCCGCGCACGCTGAGACCTCAACCACCCAACAGGCTGCCTGGGATTACGACGTAGACATCGTCATCGCGGGAGGCGGCTGCGCAGGCCTGACCGCGGCGATTCGAGCGCGGGATCTGGGCGCCAGCGTGCTCGTGATCGATCAGAACTTCGACCTCGGTGGCCGGATGCTGCACAGCGCCGGCCGGCTGTCACTCGGCGGGGGTGACCCGGTACAACGCCGAGACATTACCGGCGAACAAGACCAGGAGGGACTCGTCACTGTCGATCCCATCGAAGCCCCCGAGGAACTCGATGACAGTATCGATCTCCTGTTCACGGATATTACTGACTGGTCAATCGTGGACCCGAAAGGGCAAAACCCCTACCGGTACAACGAGCGGGAACTCGCACGCGCCTGGGCCGAAAACTGCCCCGCCACCCGGCAATTTCTGATCGACAACTACGTCCGGTTCTCCCGAGTCAGCAGCACCCACGGAGGCGGGGGATTATCTCGCGCGCGACTGGCCACGTGTTTCCTCATGCTGGGTGACAAGACCGACATCAAGGCGGGCACCATCACGGCTGAGGACGCGGGCGTTGCCGATCCCGAACGCTCGAGTCCATTCGCGCCCGTGCGGATGAACAACGCGACTCGCTCCGTCGGTCCCAACGCCGTCAGCAACGGCGCAGCCCTCTCCCGGTCGCTGGAATTCTCCGCCCGCGAGAAGGGTGTCGAGTTCATGCTCCATCGCCGTTTCGACGAGATTCTGCGTGAGAAACCTGTTGACGGTCGGGTCCTCGGGCTCAAAGCGAGCTACTCGCCGCGACGGCACCCCGAAACCGGAGAACTCCTGCAGAGCCTGTGGCAGAACGGCAATATCGACGAACGCCAAGACACGGTAACTATCAGGGCCCGACAGGCTGTTATCCTCGCAAGCGGGGGCCTTGCCGGCAACCCAGAAGTCCGCAGCATGTTCTATCCGGCCATGCGGGAGCCAGCCTTCCCGACCAGCGGTCGAGCGCTACTCGGCCCAGGAGGCCAGGACGCGTCAGCGCTCATTGCCGGACTGCGAGTCGGTGCCAATCTCGCCGGCATGCAGCAAAACCTCTCGTATTTCACCACGTTCCATATCTCGACACGCCTCGGAACCCGAGATGCCTACACCGGGATGATGCCTGGCCATCCGACCTTCGATTTCCGCGGGTCCGCCGGGTTCAATGTCGGAAATGCGGGGTTCGAAGAATTTATTGCCGTGAATCAGGTCGGGAAGCGTTTCTTCAACGAGGTCCGTCTTCCCCGCAGGCCCGGCCCCAGCGCGTACCCTGGCGACGGAGGTACTCCCGGACAAGGACTCGACCACACTCCGCTCGACTGGCGTAATTGCCGCAAGGAGTGGGTGCGGGAGATGTACAACTATGACCACGGTCTCGATGCTGCCCTCGCCCTGAACGAAGGCTCAGAAGCTCCCGATTACTATTCGGGCCCGCTGTGGGCAATTTTCGATCAGGACGCAGTCGAGCGAAACGGCTGGGAGCTACGCTTCCCGTACGTCTCCGACAACGGGTACTTCTTCCAGGCCGACACCATCGAGGAACTCGCCGACAAAATTTACACGGGCCATGAATTTCAGCGCATGCCCCTGCGGCACCTCGCCCAAACGGTCGCCACCTGGAACGGCTACGTCGAGGCCGGCGCCGACCCCGAATTCGAGCGCGAGGAGGAGGCCCCCATGAACCCCATCTCGACGCCGCCGTTCTATGCCCTCTCCATCATGGTGATCTGGCACGATTCGTATGGAGGCCTGCGGGTGAACGGCCGCCAGCAGGTGGTGGACATGCAGGGTCAGGTCATTCCCGGACTCTACGCAGGAGGCGAGGCGGTCGGGGGCTTCAACAAGCACGGCCTGGGCAAGGGACATGTCCATGGCTACATCGCCGGCACGCACGCCGTCGAAGAACCCTCCAGCTAGGCTCCACGTCCATGAACGTTGCATTTCCTGCAGGACCGGAAGGGCGCAGATATGGCCGAAGACGACAAAAAGACGGCTGGGATCGAACCCCACGACACCCGGGTCGTTGTGTGGGCCGTACCGGCAACCATCGAATGCAGTGAGACCTTCAGCATCAAGGTTGGAATCAAGTGTGCAGACGAGTGCCGGACCGATGGTTGGACACTCGAAGTGCGAGACCACGAGGGCGAAAGGCAAGCGATCGCCACCACCCACGACGAACCGTGGGCTGACACCACCGAGCTGCATTACGCGGAGGTTTCATTGACGGCGCCGGCCACGGAGGGGCTCCATACATGGGAAGCCAGCGCTCCGATGAACGCCCTCGACATTCCGCATACCGACGGGATCACGCGTTTTGGTGTCAGAACGGTACTCAAACCGGAGCACTGCATCACGGTCGTCGCCGTCGACGCCGAGACACAGACACCTGTCGAGGGTGCGAAAGTCGCGCTTCATCCCTACCGGACCCTCACCGACGAGCATGGCGTTGCGGAGGTGCGGGTTCCACAAGGCGAGTATCGACTTTTTGTCTCCGGCAAGAAGTACATCCCCTTCCGCCATGACTGTGCCATCAACGCGGACGTCACCATACAGGCGTCTCTTGTCGAAGACCGGGAGCTCTCCGATGCCGACATCTGGATTTGATTCCAACCCTCTCCGTAAAACCCGCACGTTCCGTATGACCGCTACGTGCGTGGCCTGGACCCTCGGTCTGGCCTTCCTTCTCGCGCCGGCTGCCGTCGCACAACCAGGCTCCGACCAGGGACAGGAACTCTACGAGCAGAACTGCGCACTCTGCCATCGAGACTCTGGCGCCGGCAACCCACCGACGTTCCCGGCCCTGAACGGGAACGACCTCCTTGGCAATACGGCACGACTTGTCCGCAGCATTCACACTGGCGGAAGCGGAATGCCGCCATTCCCGACCCTGACCGCCGAAGATATTGCCGCACTTGGCAACTACCTCCGCAATGCGTGGACGAACGACCTTGGTCGTGTGACGACTGAAGACGTGGCGGCGATATTGGACCGGCTCGAAACCGACGCCCCGATAGCATCCGTCTGGGACGGCGTCTTCACCGAGGCACAGGCAGCCCGGGGACGGGCGATCTATTCGGGCGCATGCGCGCTCTGTCATGGCCGGAGGCTGAATGGCGCCCCGGACGATCCGGATATGCGTTCGACCCCCCCGCTGGCTCGAGCCCGGTTCCTCCGTATCTGGGAGGGAAGATCACTGGCCACGTTGTACCAGTACACTCGAGCGACAATGCCGGAAGACAATCCAAGTTCTATGACAGAACAGGAGTATGTCGATATCGTCGCCTATATGCTCTCTGTTGGCGGAATGTCAGCAGGGGATGACGAGCTGCAAGCCAATGCGCAGAGCTTGGCCCGCGTGATATTTGGACCACAGCCATAATGCACACCGGTCGCCGCGGATAACGTCTGCCTCGCACTCGCATGCGCGCTACGGCTAGGCACCGGAACACAGCTGCCGGCGCCGTCGGTGGCCGTGCGGTGCAGCAACCCATTGCCGGGGGAAAGACTGGACCACTCGTAGGCCTCAAAGACACCAAAACGAGAGGCGACCCTGGGAACGCTGCATCCGGCCGGTTTACGTCATGCCTCGGTCAGATGCCGCCTGTGTTCCCGCCTCCCACCGGCGCGCTCTCGTCCCCTGACACCGTAATCGACGGAACGCTAGGCCAGCACGTCCTTGACCACGTAGCCGGCGACGTCGGTGAGGCGGAAATCACGCCCTTGGTACTTGTGAGTCAAGCGCGTATGGTCGATGCCCATAAGGTGAAGCACGGTGGCGTGTCGATCATGAATGCTGACGGGATCCTTGACCGTGTTGTAGTTGAAATCGTCAGTTTCACCATACGAGATGCCCGGCTTGATGCCGCCCCCAGCCATCCACACGGTGTAACAGCGCACGTGATGATCACGGCCATAGCTCGTGGCGCTCGAGGCCGCCTGGCCGGGGCGCGAGGCCTGTCCGTATACCGTTCGCCCAAATTCGCCGCCCCACATCACAAGCGTGTCCTCGAGCATCCCCCGCTGTTTCAGATCCTGGATCAGCGCCGCCGATCCCTGATCGACGTCCTGGGCGCATGCAGTGATTAGATTGGGCAGGTTGTTATGGTGATCCCAGCCGCCATGCGTCAACTGAATGAACCGGACCCCTCGCTCAGCCAGCCGTCGAGCCAGCAGACAATTGCGGGTGAAGGTTCCAGGCGTGCGAGATTCCTCCCCGTAGAGTGCGAAGGTACTGTCCGGCTCACTATCCGGTGACAGGTCCATCAGTTCGGGTACGGAGGTTTGCATCCTCGCTGCGAGCTCGTACTGCTCGATACGATTCGTAATCTCGGGGTCACCGTACTCGTCAAGCGAGGCCTGATTCAATGCCGCCAGTCCATCCAGGAACCGCCTGCGGTCCGCCGGTTCGAACCCCTCCGGATCGGACAGGTACAGGACCGGGTCCTCACTGGACCCAAACTTGACCCCGCCGTATCTGGGCGGCAGGAAACCGGGACCCCACATGCGGTCGTGAGCCACCAAGGATGGCGCCGTGCCGCGTGAGACAAACGAGATGAAACCCGGAAGGTTCTCATTCTCACTACCAAGTGCATAGTTCAACCACGCACCGAGCGTCGGTCTTCCCGCCAGCTGAAACCCGGTGAGCAGCAGCGAAATGGCGGGGTCGTGATTGATCTGCTCGTTGAACATCGTCCTGATGAAGCAGAGATCGTCAACGACCTTCGCCGTGTGCGGCATCAATTCACTCACCCACTGTCCCGATTGTCCGTGCTGGGTGAAGGTGAACTGTGAGGGAACGATAGGCAGTGAGGCCTGGTTCGCGGTAAAGCCGGTGAGTCGCTGGCCCCCGCGCACTGAATCCGGCAGGTCTGTTCCGGCCAGATCCTTCAGCATTGGCTTGTGATCCCACAGATCAAGATTCGACGGTGCTCCAAGCATGTGAAGGTAGATCACCCGCTTTGCCTTGGGTGCAATGTGTGGAAGGCCCTCCAGCCCTCCGATCGCGGTCGCTCCGCCCCCCACAGCCTTGAGATCGTTGCCCAGCAGCGACCACAACGCAGCCATCCCAATGCCGCCAGTGCCGGCCCTCATGAACGAGCGCCGGTTAATCAGTCGAGCGTGTTCGATTCGCGGATCCATAAATAACGCTCCTCAAGATAGACGCGACGTCTCCTGCTATTACTGCTTCGTGACAACCTGATCGAGGTTGAGAATCAAGCTCGCCAGCACGGCATGGGCTGCCGCCTCTGACACATCGAGTGTCTCGTCGCGAGGATGTTCACCCTGACTCAGTACCTTCAGCGCCGCATCCTCGTCCGTACGATACCGTTCGCGGAACCCACGAAGTTGGTCCAGAAGTACGTTGAACTGGGTCTCGTTCGGTTCGCGCGCCGTGGCCAGCCGAAACGCGTAGGTGATGCGGTCCTCGTCCGTCGTCCCACCCTCGGTCAGCATTCGCTCGGCAAACATGCGTGCGGCCTCGAGGTAGGTCACGTCATTCATCAACGCCAGGGCCTGCAGCGGCGTGTTGGTCCGATGGTGAGCGACCGCTGGATTGTCTCGCTCGGCCACATCGAACATTGCCAGCGAGGGAGGAGCAGCCGAGCGCTTCCAGTAGGTATATAGACTCCGGCGATAGAGGTCTTCGCCTTCACCCATGTCATAGGTGTTGTTCGTCACTTCCCACAACCCCTCCGGCTGGTACGGCTTCACCGAGGGCCCGCCAATCGTGGACGACAACAGGCCGGCGATTGCCAAGGCCTGATCGCGCACCATCTCCCCAGGCAGACGGAAGCGAGGTGCACGCGCCAGCAGACGATTATCTGGATCCCGCTCCAGCAACGCCGGCGTGACACGAGACGCCTGTCGGTAGGTCGCACTGGTCACGATCAGCTTCTGCATCGCTTTCACGTTCCAGTTAACGCGCGGGTACTCGGTGGCCAGCCAGTCCAGCAGTTCCGGGTGCGAGGGCTGGTCTCCTTGCGAACCGAAGTTATCCGTACTCTTGACCAGGCCGGTGCCGAAGTACTTTTCCCAATACCTATTCACGACGACGCGGGCCGTGAGCGGGTTGGACGGATCCATCAGCCACTGGGCGAGCCCCAAGCGGTTGCTGGGCGCACCGTCCGGCATTGGTGGCAGCCATGAGGGCGTTCCTGGGTCCACCTTCTCGCCAGGTGTTTCCCAATTCCCACGAAGCAAGACATGCGCCTGCCGCGGCTCCGGGAGTTCCCGCATGACCATCACCGTCGGCAAGGTCTCTTCGAACACTTCTTGTTCTCGCCGGGCATCCTGCACGGCGGCCAACGCTCTCTCCAGGGTGACCGTGGTCCTCTGGCGGCGGCGCTGCTGGTTTCCTCGACCCGTCCGTCGAACCCTGTCGACCAACCCGATCGCCTGGTTCTGAAGGAAGTACCCGTCGATCTTCCCAGCCTGCGCATCGGTCCGTTGCGCCGGGTCCATCGCGGCGATCTCGGCAATGGTTGCCGACTCTGCGAGCGCGGCAATCTCCACCGGCGATAGAGGAATATCGTAGAGACGGACATCGCTGATCGCCCCGCGGAACCGTTCGGGACCACCTCCCGCGCCGATACGCAGCGGATAGGCGGGGAGCTCCAATGACGGATACCCGATCGCGTTAAATAGGAGGTCCAACGGGACCTGCTTTCCATCTACGTAGACGCGAACCCCCCAAACCTGGTACGACCCGTCGTAGGTCGCCGCCACGTGGTGGCGGCCGCTCAACACCACCGGTTCCTTCGTCTCCACGTGGATCGCCTCATCCATCCAGTACCCCGTCGCGAGGTTGATCTGCAGCTTGCCGTCCTTGAGCATGAACTGGTAGCCGCGGAGCTTCGCGTCCATTGACGTCCGCGTCAGGATCGGACCGTCTGGAGTATCTGGCTCGATCCACGCCGCCATAGTGAACGCGTTCTTGGGACCGAGACGATTGATCGTTCCGCCATCCACGAAGCGCTTCCCGTCGAACTGGTGTTCAGCCTCCGAGGACAATGGGAAGTACCCCACCAGGTTGTCGCTCAATGCCGCAGCGAGTGAAATACCCTCCTCGAGCGATTGCTCCCACTCCCGCTGGGCCGTCTCGATCTCGGGGCGAAATTTGGCGAGCTGCTCCTCGGCGGCGATGACCTTCTTCTCAAGCTCCTGCCGTGTGGCCTGCTGCTCGGGAGTAGGCGCGGCCATGACGGGTGGGGAATTGCCGCCTTTGAGTCCCACTCCGGATTCGGCATTGTTGTTGAAGAAGGAATAGAACTGGTACACCTCCTTCTGAGAGATGGGATCGTATTTGTGGTCGTGGCACCGTGCGCACCCCAGCGTCAGTCCGAGCCAGGCCGTACCCATGGTCGTCGTTCGATCGAGAATGTTCTCCACCCAATATTCATCCGGATTCGCACCGGTCTCCGCCATCAGGCGATGCAGACGATTGAACCCGGTGGCCGTAATCTGGTCCTGCGTCGCATCGGGCAGCAAGTCTCCTGCCAGCTGCTCCGTGGTGAATTGGTCGAAGGGTAGGTTCCGGTTGTAAGCGCCGATCACCCAGTCTCGCCAGCGATGCATGTCCCGGGCGTAATCCGCCTGGTAGCCGATCGTGTCCGCGAAGCGAGCCACGGCCATCCACGTCGCCGCCATCCGCTCACCGTAATGGGGCGAAGCCAACAGGCGATCCACCACGTTTTCGTATGCGTCTGGGGACCGGTCGGCCAAGAACGCGTCAACTTCGGCCGGCGTCGGGGGAAGACCGGTCAGATCCAAGGTTACCCGTCGGATGATCGTGGTGCGGTCGGCCTCGGGCGACGGTGTGAGACCTTCCTGCTCCAGTCGATCCAGGATGAAATGGTCGATCGCGTTCTTCGGCCACGACGCATCCGTGACCGCCGGGAGCGCCACACGCACCGGCGGAGTGAATGACCACCATGGCTCGTAGTCCGCGCCCTGCTCGATCCACCTCGTGAGGATCTTGACGTCGCGCTCGCTGAGCGCCTCGCCCTGCCGCGGCATGCGGCGCCTCGCGTCGGCCTCGGTGATGCGTTGAATGACCAGGCTGTGCTCGGGATCGCCAGCCACGATCGCCTTCGCTTTCGCGGCCGTTTCATCGTCAAGACGCAGATTTCCCCGTCGTCCGGACGCGCTCGGGCCGTGACACTTGAAACACTTATCCGACAGGATCGGCCGAATGTCGCGATTGAATCTGACCGTCTCAGGAATGGGAGCATCAGCCGCGTCTTGCGCGCGTAGAGGGCTCCATATCACGCACACAAGCGCCAGGGTGCTTGCCACCCCGATCCGCCAAAGACCAATACCCGAGGGAAGAAATCGACGCATAGCCCTTGCCCCTCTCCTTGAAGGTTGGGTAACGACCCGAACGAACCTCCGATGTTTGGGATTATTGTAGATCTGGTCACGGCCCAGGTCACGCCGAAGAATGAACGGCTCCAGCGATTGGCATTCTCACCAGTAACCGCAAGTGCCGCGCATTGCAGCCTGGTTGACCTCTCCTCACGTGTCTGACCGTAAGTTCCTGTTTTCGTTGCTTGCGGTGCTGGGCCAGTGGAGTCGGGCGTTGGAGCACATGATGGTGCGGAGAAGGATCCGGCAACGCTTGCTCGAGGGATTCAAGCGAGCTGAAAGTAGGTGCTGCCGACAACGGTGCCCAGGCGGAGTCTTGTGAGATGGGAATGCTCTGGTATTGTCTACCGTCACCCAGACCACGAGCATCAACTTCGATGTGTCCACATATCCGATTCACGAGCCCCAGGTCAGACAAACGCCAGACGGCGGACGACGTGTGGCGGGAACCGCTTTCGTATGGCCCATACCAGTGTCCGTACTTTCACCATCTTCCTGTGCTCGATAAGTGTCGGTCTGACTCAGTCCCTCCCGGTAAGTGCGCAGGCTGGCCAGCTCCGTCCTAACACGGCGGCGGTTGCTTCAACCCCGTCGCGGGACGCAGCCAATCCGCCCACCGTCGCGGTGATAGCCTTCCAGAACATCACCGGTGCCGAGGAGGACGCATGGATCGGCTTCGGGATTGCGGAAACGGTCACATCGGATCTGGCTGGACTGGGAACGATCCAGGTCACCGGGAACAATACCGTGCAGACGGCTCTGGCCCAGGCCGTTTCGGATTCGTCCAGCGAGGTCACCGACACGCCAACCGTCCGGGCCGGCCGAGCGCTCGGCGCCCGCTGGGTAGTGGAGGGTGGATTCCAGCGTCTCGGGAACCGTCTGCGCTTGACAGCCCGGATCCTCGACATGGAGACGACCACGGTTGAGCACGCGGTGACCGTGGATGGACTCCTATCCGAGTTTTTCGACCTTCAGGATCGACTGTCGGAGGAGTTGCGTCAGGGGTTCCCCATGGTGACCGTCCCGGCGCAGAATCGACTCGCCGGTGACGCTGTGCCGCCTGTTCCACCGTCACTCCCAGACGACGACCGTCCGGGCGTGTCCCGCACGCTCGAAGCACCTGGTGGTTCGCCACCAGGTGAGGGGGAGCCCCCTCGGTTTAGGCGACCGAGTACACCGTCGGCCATGATCGACGGCCCCCCCCCGCCTGAGCCTCCGGACACGTTCGTGCGGGATGCGACGGGACGTATTACCGTAAGAGCGACCCCCGTACCACAAGGGTTGGACATCGATGGCCTGCTTGACGAAGGAATCTACGAGGTGACCCAACCGCTGACCGGGTTCCTGCAACAACAGCCGAACGAAGGCGCCCCGGCCACTGAAAGCACCGAGGCATGGGTCTTCTACGACGACAGCAACGTCTATGTTTCCGCTCGCCTCTACGATTCCGCGCCGGAGTCACAGTGGGTCGCGAATGAAATGCAACGAGATTCGTTCCAGCTCGTCAACAATGACTCGTTCAGCGTTGCCTTCGACACGTTCTACGACCGACGAAACGGCTTCTCATTCTTGGTGAATCCCATCGGTGGATTCTTCGATTATCAGATCACCGACGAGGGGAATCCCAACAGCGACTGGAATCCCATCTGGCGCGTCAGGACAGGGCGCTTTCCTGGGGGATGGACCGTCGAGATGGCGATCCCGTTCAAGTCGATCCGGTTTCCCGGGGGCGAGGACCAGATCTGGGGTATCCAGCTCGGACGGAACATTCGCTGGAAGAACGAGTGGGATTATTTGACGCCGGTAGCCATTTCCGCCGGCCCCGGGATGTTCCGGCTCTCGGCGGCAGGTACGCTCACGGGCTTGGAGGTACCCAGCGGAAACCGCACCTTCGAGATCAAGCCGTACGCCATCGGTTCAGTCGCGACGGATATCAACTCGGTGCCGGTCGTCAACAACAAGGGCGATGGAGACTTCGGCGTTGACGTGAAGTACGGCATTACGGAAAACCTTACGGCGGACTTCACCTACAACACTGACTTCGCTCAGGTCGAGGTGGACGAGCAGCAGGTCAATCTGACGCGATTCAGTTTGTTCTTTCCCGAGAAACGGGAGTTCTTCCTTGAAGGGCGCGGCATCTTCGATTTCGGTCGCGGGGTGCAATTCGGCGGCGGAGGCGGCCCCGGGGGCGGCGGACGACCCAGTGCGGGAGGCTTCTTTGGAGGCGGAAACGCGCCCACGGTGTTCTTCAGCCGCCGCATCGGTCTTGAGTCAGGTCAGACGGTACCGATCCTTGCCGGTGGTCGTTTGACGGGTAAGGTCGGAGACGTCGCGTTGGGGGCCCTCAACATCCAGACCGACGACGTGTCTGGAGGCGAGGCAAAGCCGACGAACTTCACGGCCCTCCGAATCAAGCGAGACATCTTACGCCGCAGTAGCGTTGGTGCGATCTTCACCGGGCGGTCGGTGTCTTTGGTGGGCGATGGGGCGAACCAGGCCTTTGGCGTAGATGGCGCGTTCTCGTTCTACGACAACGTGAACTTTAATGGCTTTTATTCGAAAACCCAGACACCAGGGCTCATAGGAGACGATGAGAGCTATCAGGCGGCGTTCACCTACAACGGCGACCTGTACGCGCTAGGCGTCGACCATATCCTGGTGGGAGAGAATTTCAATCCCGAGATGGGCTTCCTGCGACGGGACGACTTCCGACGGACGTTTGCCCAGGCTCGCTACAGTCCACGGCCGCGCTCCATCGCCGCGGTCAGACAGTTCATCTGGGGGGGCAGCATCGACTACTTCGAGAACGTGGCCGGTCAGGTCGTGACCCGCCTCGCCCAGGCGAATTTCCAGACGGTCTTCGAGAACAGTGACCGATTCAGCGCGGACCTCCAGGAGAGCTACGAATTCCTGTTTCGACCGTTCCAGGTCGCCGAAGATGTCACCATTCCGGTGGGCGGCTACCCCTTCCGCGACTCGTATCTGTCGTACTCCATGGGGGCACAGCGACGGCTGTCCGGAACGGTGTTCTTCCAGTCCGGCGGGTTCTTCAACGGCGATATCACCGCGTTCGGCTACTCTCGCGGGCGGATCGAAGTGACGCCCCAGTTCTCCTTCGAGCCAAGCATCTCCATCAACCGCATCGAGCTCCCCGCAGGGACGTTCACGGCGCGGCTGGCCACTTCACGTTTCACCTACACCTTTACGCCGCGGATGTTTTTCAGCGGCCTGATGCAATACAACTCCACCGCTGGCGCGCTGAGCACCAACCTCCGACTGCGCTGGGAGTACCGCCCGGGGAGCGAGCTCTTTGTCGTCTACAACGATCAGCGCGACACCGCACTCACACCGGGCCGGTTCCCGATGCTGGAAAACCGTGCTTTCGTTGTGAAATTCACGCGACTGTTCCGCTTCTGACCGTACTCGAGCACGCACGCGGGCACCCTATTTCCAGGTCCTGCCAGGTCCTGACGCCGCGGTGTCTGCCATCGGACGACCTCACTGGGAAGACATCGCCCTCTTGCCCCAACCAGAACAGCTGGGCAGCAACCGCCCGTGAGGGGAAACAAATCGAAGGAGACATTGTGGAGACGGTGGATCGCAGATCAATAAGTGCAGTTGATAGAAAGAGATAGATGGCGGTGAGGCAGGGATTCGAACCCTGGGAGGAGGTTAAAGCCCCCTCAACGGTTTAGCAAACCGCCGCCTTCAGCCTCTCGGCCACCTCACCGGAGCGGAAGAAACGTTGGGACGAGGCGGCCCAACCCCTCTACCTTATCGCACCGGTCACGGAATGGTCCAGAGTTCGTGCTGCGGGCCAGAGAGATATCGTGGTGCCCCGTCGGCGGAGATCACCGTGTCCTCCTCCCGCATGATGGTGACGGCCTGGTCATCCCACTCCTCGACGGGCGCGGTCACCGCAAACTCGAGTGACACCCAATCGCCGTCCTTCAAGGTAAACCGGGGATGATCTCCGTACCGTTCTGGCCAGTCGTGAATGGCCCACATCCCCGCATCGTGCACCCAGTACCCCTGTACATGCGAGTACACGAGAAGCTCGATCCCTTCGTCAGCAGCACGCGTTTCGGCTGCGTGTTTGATAGCCGCTCCGGTGCGGCCCACGTCCATTTCCTGCAGCGTCAAGACTGCCGCCCGATTCGACGATTCGAAGGCCGCACGCAATCCGGCTGGCGGCACGCGCTCGCCTTCCCGGAGGACATAGGCCATCTTCTGCTGGTCGGCCACGATCCCCGACGTACGCACACCAAAATCCACATGTAACAAATCGCCTCGCTCAATGACCGGATCGTCCGAGTCATCAAGGGAAACGCCACCGCTACGCTGTACATCCAGCGACGCCGGAAAATTGAACTCAAACCCCTGGCGTTTCCATTCAGCGGTGATCCAGTACTGCACATCCATCAACGTCGTCTGCCCAGGCGTGATCACCTCTCCCGACAGTGCACGCCGCAGGAGGTAATAGGTGGCCTGACTCGCCTCCCGTTCGACCGCGTCTTCCGCCGCGGTATGGGTGGAGGCGTAGTCGACCACCAACGGCTCGGACGACACGAGCCTCCCTCGATAGGGGTCGCCAAGGGTGTCGAGCAGATACGCTTTAAGCTCGGCCGTCAGCCCGTCGGCCATGCTGATCGTGCGGGATTGATTGATGGCGATCCGTCTTGGCATACGAGCCAGAACAAAGTCACGGAGATGCGGTTGCAGCCCCTCCTCGCCATACAACGTCATCGTGTCGTAGAAGCGCCGGAGATGCCCGCTCAGATGCGTACCAATCGCAGTCGTTTCGAGCCCTCCCTCTGAGCCCGAATCAGCAAAGAGATAGGCATTACGGTGACCATACCAGCCGGTGATTCCATAGCCACCGAACAGTTCTAGCAGGGGATCCGGTGCATTTTCCCGGCTCAGAATGATCCAGAGATCGATCTCATGGCGACGCATCAACGGGAGCAGGTGCTCTCGCATCTTCTCCGCCTTGAGGGTCCACTCCCGCTCCGTACGTGCCCTGATCAGCTCCGGCGTCAGTTGCGACGTCGCGACGCGTGGCACCGCCACGAACGTCAGCGCCAGGAGCAGAGCGCTCAGGAGTCGTCTTCCCCATACACCGCGATGCCACATCAACGGGCACCCAGACATAACCCATCCCCATCTGCGCAGGCGCCAGCCCTTACGAGCACGGCCACTCTTCACCCCTCGTAACTAATCCGATAGATGGCGTTGGCACTATCATCCGTGACCAGCAGTGCTCCGTCCGGCATCACCTCGATATCGACGGGACGCCCCCACGCACTGTTATCCGGATTCAACCACCCTTCCGCGAACACCGAGTAATCGACAACCTCGTTTCCCTCGAGGGTGGCCACGGTAATCCGAAAACCGGTGTGACCGGCCTCCGGGGTCCGGTTCCATGACCCATGCTCGGCAATGAAGATCTTCTTCCGATATTCCTCCGGAAACATCGACCCGGTATAGAAACGAATGCCGAGGGACGCGACGTGGGGCCCAAGCGTCCGAGCCGGGGCACTAAACTCGTCGCACGCACGCATTTCACCAAACTCCGGATCAGGCACATCACCCTGGTGACAGAACGGAAAGCCGAAGTGCATTCCCATCGCGGGCGCATGATTGAGGGTGTCCCCCGGGAGCCGATCCCCAAGGCGATCTCGACCATTACTGGTGAACCAGAGGTCTCCTGTGTCGGGGTGCCAATCAAACCCCACCGAGTTCCGAACACCGTGAGAGAAGACCTCCTGCGCGCTGCCGTCCGGATTCATCCGGGTAATCGTCGCGTAACGGAGATCTTCATCCGTGCGGTCACAGATGTTGCAAGGAGCGCCGACCGGAACGTACAGCTTACCGTCTGGCCCAAAACGGATGAACTTCCAGCCATGGGCACGATCAGTGGGAAATTCGTCATCGACGATCACCGGTTCGGGTGGATTCTGGAGCTGCGATTCGATGTCGTCGTAGCGCAGGATCCGATTGACCTCTGCCACATAGAGCGCCCCGTCACGAAACGCCACCCCGTTTGGCATGTTGAGACCACTCGCCAATGTGAGGACCTCATCTGCCCTGTGGTCGTCGTCATGATCGAGTACCGCATACACGTCACCGGCTGCCCTGGTACTCACAAAGAGTGTCCCTCCCGGTGAGCGGGACATCGAGCGCGCGTTCGGCACGTCGGCAGCGTAGACCTCGATGGAAAACCCAGGAGGTAGCGTCAACTTCTCGAGCTCGATTCCTTGAGCCGCAGCACAGTTCGCGACAAGCGCCACGCCGACGACGACGCCAAACATTGTTCGGAACACATCAACCTCCTCAAACAAGAAACACAACATCGGGACCTCGCCTCACACGGCCCCGTGTAACTCAATAGCGAAACAAGTACGAGATCTTGGTGAAGACCGCCCGGTTGGTACGTTGGAAATCAGTCGCCATAAACAACGGTTCATCGTCATCGTCAAAAATGAGATGACCCTGCTGATACCGGTCGTCGTACCCCACAAAGAACACCGTCCCGGAATTGACCCGGTACGTGAGCAGGATATTTGCGCCAAGCGTCTGACTGAAAGAGTTGTGCTGCAAAATATTGCGGAGCAGTAGCCGGTCGGTGAATTGGTAGGTGGTCAGCGCACGATAAATCTTGACGTCAAATACTTCGCTCTGAAACGTGGGGTCCAGCAATCGACTCGTATTGACATTGATCGAACTCTGCAACCTGCTGAACGGCCGGAGCGACATGAAGAGGCTACCGCTCGACCCCTCACCGAGAAACGGTGTCTCGCCGTAGCGCACTTGGTCTCCCCAGTTCAGATTCGCGCCAACAGAGAACAAGCGACTGGTACTGACGTTGCCGGAAAACCCGTATCGTGTCTTATCGAAGTTGATCCCACCATAACGTTCCATCTCACGACGCACGTCGGCCCTCAACGAGACATTCCTGGCAAACGTTGTCCGAAGCCGGACCCGTGCCTCCTCATCAACCAGGATCTCGTCGAAGTTCCAGTTCCGACTGTAGTCGAACTCCGGCCCCCAGTTGATGATCCAGCTTTCGGGCCACCACCGGTAGCCAACGTCTGAGCGAATACGTCTGATGTTGCGACGACGCACAAAGCCCACATCCGTTTCGAAGTCTGGATCGATGGAATAGTAGGAGGAGCTGTAAGACAGGTTTCGCCCGTTGTGCCGATAGCCACCGTCAAACATCGGACCAGAGGCGACATTGCCATCGAGATCACGGTTTTGGGTCGTGAGTGCGGAGAAATCGATCGACGTGGTTTGCCCTACGCGGAAGCGGCTATCCATCCCGGCAAGCCGACTATAACTGTCCAGGAAGCTGCGATCGGTAAGGATCGCGCCGATATGCGACTCGGAGTACAGGTCATAACGCACGCGACCGATGACAGTATTGGCTGTCCGCCCGTACGCCCGGTCCAACGGGTCATCAACCTTGCCCGGCGCTTCATCATTCGCCACGAGCACGCCCAACGTGGTGTTTCCGACCTTCCCCGTCAGCTTCCCACCATACCGCGGGTCCACAATCGTACGCGTATGGATGAAGTTCACCGGACCCCGAATATCGAAAATCTCTTGGCCTTCCAAAAAGAAAGGACGTAGCTCGGAAAAGAACAACGGAAAACGCTGGTTCACTTCGATCTGCGGCCGGTCGGACTCGATCAGAGAGAAGTCCGGGTTGTAGGTGAAATCGACCGTCAGGTTCGAGGTCACACCGTACTTGACGTTGACGCCTCCTTCCGGCTGCCCCTCGCTATTGAACGCCCCGGTCGACCGATCAAGCGAACCGGCCTGAATCCCGGTAACGGTCGGCTGAAACTCCAGGTTTCGACTCGTGGATAGTCCGTTGAGCCCATCGAGTAAGCCCATTTGCGGCAGGAAGCCGGCCACATCGCGCGACACAGGCGCCCACACCACAGTTTCAGTCTTGTCCCGAATCGACCGCGCAATCTGAAACCCCCAACGGTGAGTGCCATCGGTTGCCGGGTAACGAAGGCTCTTGAACGGAATCGCCATCTCCGCAGTCCAGCCGTCGTCGACAAGCCTGCCGCTCGAATCGAACAACGCATCCCAGGAACGGTCGCCCCTCGGCACACCCGTGCAGTTCCGGCAGCTCCCGCCGCCACCCATCAACGAATCACCCTGCACTCCGTACCCGTTCAGCGTGAAGACAAAGGCGCGTTGTTGATCCAGAAACGGGTCGAAATAGATTGAGATTGTGTCATCCCCAAAGAATGCACGATCACGATCGACACGATTCGCGCGCACCATACCGGGATTCGAATAATGCGCATGCATCCCGATGTAGAGATGTTCACTGTCAAAGGCAATGTACACGTCGGTGTCTTCCGTCGCCGGGGCGCCTTCGATCGGACTCTGCTGAACGAACTCGGTGATTCGGGTTGCCGTTCGCCATACTAGGTCATCCAGGTTTCCATCGATCGACGGGGGGCCTGTCGCCTCGACCGCGGACACAACGGGCCGCCCCGTGAGGCGGCCGGCCCCGGCCGCGAATCCAGCCGTAGGCGTCGCAGGCTGCCCGGGAACCGATACGCCGCGCCCGCCCCCCGTGAGCGGACGTACCCGGGTGAAATCTCGAGCGTCGACATCATCGCCGCTCGGCAAGATGATCCGTCCAGGCGCAGCTCCATTACGATTGGGACGCACGCGGACGACATCGGACCGACGATTCTCAGGAGCACGATCTATA
>CAZPZZ010000003.1:33825-38141 GCA_964591245.1 uncultured Vicinamibacteraceae bacterium
ATTGGGACGCACGCGGACGACATCGGACCGACGATTCTCAGGAGCACGATCTATACCCAAGGAACCACCAGCGTCCGGCTGCGTCCCAGCAACGGGACCACTCTCTACTCCACCGGGAAGCAGCGCCGCGACAATGCGATCTTGCAGCGCGAACACATCCTCCAACATGCCGTCGGCGGTCACCGTTTCGGCGACCGTGCCGGTCATCCCGTCCTGCAAGCGAGCCGTGATACGAATCCGCGACCCCACAGCCTGATACCCGCCGGTCAGCAACCACTGCGTCTCCGTCCCCACCGGAACCGTCGGGCCACTCTCTCCACGCTCCACAACGTAGCCAAGAGTCTCCAGGTCCGCAGCCACGGTCTCAGCGATACCACCACCGAGCCAGTCGTGAGCCGCATCGCGCGAAATGTTCCGGAATCGTAAGACGGTCACCGACGGCACCGTCACAACTCCAGCCGTGGTTGAAGCAGTGGAGATAGTTGCAGGAGACTCAAGCGCGATCGGGATCTCGGAGAAGGGGCTACTGGGTCCGAGCGCGTCTTGACCGGCCGAGAGGGCGGTTGGCAGGAGCAACGTGCCGCAGATTAGGACGATCGCACGAGAAGCCATGCTTGGCGTTGTCGCAACGAAGCAAAGCGGACAGGCCCCGCGCCAGGAACCGCAGAGCGACATCCTGTGTGGTCAGAACTTTCCGTGGCACCGCTTCCGGCAACAGCCAGAGCTGTACACCACCCTCTGACCATTATACGGCGGTAAACTCCGTACGTTTACGGTCGGACATCATCGACGTATGAAGTTTCCGACCTTGAGAACTTCCAGGCGCCACAAATAGGTACGCGCGGCGGCGCTCCCGGCTACGCGTCTCCCATCCGACGCGCGGTGTCCAACTCCGGGCACATCCCTGTCAGAGGACCCGATCGCCGACATACATATGCCGGTCCACCACGTAACGAAGACGCCGTTACTCCCGCGACGTTTCGACCGCTCTGGACGACACCAACAGATTGGTCATTCCGTAGTTTCCCTCGTGGCATGCGTACTCGTAGAGCGGTTCCTCCATGGGCCGCCAGGGCACCATCGCCGTCCACGGACGCGTCCAGACGGTCGGGTCAGTTACCGTGAACTCGTACGCGATCGCATCATTCGCAACCCTGGTAAACCGTTCGACAACGTGTCGACCGACATTCGATCCGAGATAGTCGGCCTGCTCGTAGAAGTGCGACGTCTCCACGACAAGGGTGTCCCCTTGCCAATGCCCGCGTGAAACACCCAACCACTGGGTGACGTGGTCGGGGAGTACGGGCCGCTCGGTCACCGGAATCAGGCGAACGTCATGGATCTGCTCTTGGAAAATGGCCACCCAACCGGGTGATTGCAAAATATTGACGTGATTGTTATAGCCACTGGATGTAATCGGCACTGGACGGTAGACAAGACAACGGTCACCGAGATCCATATCCTCCGGGCCATGGGCTGGCACACGGCCCCGTTTGGCCGCCCGCAAACGCTCGGCCTCGGGCATTGCCGCGTACGCCTCCGCTTCGGGTGTACGCGGCGGAAGGCGACCATTCGGTGGATCGATGACCAGGGCCGTCCGTCCGATGGAAATGCCGCGATCCCACCACGCCTGGTTATACGCCAGTGCCACATCCTGCTCGCGCGTGAGTTCCTTCCGACGTTCGGACGTCGCCCTGATTTCTGAGGCGAGATTGAGAGCGGCAACCTCTTCGCCAGTCAACTCCACTCGATCACCATACTCGGCCGGCCGCTCGAGCGGCGTAATGGTGCCATGGTTCCAGACACCCTGTAGGTCAGGATCTCCCCAGGCTGTACGCGGGGTCTCAGTCTCGGATGAGACCGATTGAGCGATCGCGACAGGAGAGAGACCAACGAGCGAGAACGCAAGACACACCGCCACGAATCCGCAGAACTTCATGTCATCCTCCCCATTCGCCTGGAACACCTTATTCCCCGCACATGATCACCTGCAAGACAGACGGTTCCAATGCCGCCTCCTTCCCCACCGGGATCAACGGAGGGCCCTCGCGCATCAGAGCCGAAACAGGTACGAGATCTTCGTGAAAAACGCCCGGTTTGTTCGCAAGAGGTCCGTGGTGAGAAAGCGCGAATTCCTCATGTACGCAGGATCACCGCCGCTGTCCAGTAACAAATCACCCTGTTGATACCGATCGTCATAGCCAACGAAAAACACGGTCCCGGCGTTCACGCGGTAGGTAAACAATACATTCGTGCCGAACGTTCCGCGGAAGGTGTTGTAATCCAGGATATTGCGGAGCAACAGACGGTCAGTAAATTGATACGTCGTGAGAGCGCGCAAGATCTTCACATCGAAGACTTCCGTCTCATCCAGGGGATCAATGAGATTACTGGTGTTGATGTTGATCCGTGACTGCAACCGCGTAAAGGGCCGCACCGTCATGAAAATTCCGCCGCTTCCCCCTCGGCCAAGAAAGGGTGCGGCACCGTAATTGACCTCGTCGCCATACCCGTAATAGCCACCGAACGACACCTGCTGCAACGTGTTGATAAACAAATTCGTCGAGTATCGTCGCTTGTGGAAATCGACACCGGAAAAACGCTCCATGTCCTGGTTCGCGCCCACGCTGAACCTGACATTCTTGGCAAACGTGAAGTTCACGCCACTCTGGACCATCTCATCCACAAGGAAATCACCGAAGTCCCAGTTACGCGTGTAGCTCGCCGTGGGCCCCCAGTTGATCAACCACCCTTCGGGCCACCAGCGATAACCAACATTACTCGTGATCGAACGGATATTCCGCCGTCGCACAAAGCCCACGGCCGTATCAAACTCCGGCGCAATCGTGTACCCGGCCACGAAGTAATTCAAATTGCGGCCCTGACTCGACAACCCGACATCGAACATGTTGCCAGACGTGTCGACAACATTACTTGAGGGTTGAACCACGCCATCTGACGCCTCGAGCCTCTCAGCATCCCGGTTCTGGGTTGTGATGGCACGAAAACTCATGGAGGTCGTGTCGCTGAGACGGAACTGGCCATCGACACCCGCCAGTCGGCTGTAGTCGTCGAGAAATTCTCGATCGGTGACGATGGCACCGATATGCGATTCCGAATACAGGTCGTAGCGAACCCGCCCGATCAGCACATTGGCCGATTTGCCGTAGGCCGGATCGGAACTGTTGTCCAAGTTACCCGGGGCCTCGTCGTTCGCCACGAGCATGCCCAGTGTCGTGTTCCCGATCTTGCCGGTGACTTTTCCACCGTAGCGGGGGTCAACAATGGTGCGCGTGTGCACGAAGTTCACGGGCCCTGGCAAATTGAAAATTTCCTGCCCTTCGAGGAAGAAGGGCCGCAACTCAGGGAAGAAGAGCGGAAAGCGCTGATTGACCGAAATCTGCGGTCGGTCCGACTCAATCTGGGAAAAATCCGGATTGAATGTCGCGTCTAACGTTAGATTGGACGTCAGCCCGTACTTGACGTTCATCCCACCTTCCGGTTGAGCCTCGGAGGGAAAGCCCGCACTCGTGCGGTCAAGCGATCCCACTTGCACCGCGGTCACGGTCGGCAAAATTTCGAGATTACGACTCGTCGACAACCTGCTCAGCCCGTCAAGGACGCCCATCTGCCGCAACAATCCGGATACATCTCGGGACATCGGTGACCAAACGTCGTATTCGTCCTTTCCGCGAATACGCCGCGCGATCTGAAACCCCCAACGATGTGCCCGATTCCCAACCGACGGATACCGCAAACTCTTGAACGGAATGGCCATCTCGGCCGTCCATCCATCTTCGACTACCGTGCCACCTGACTCGAATAGGGCATCCCACGACTGGTCACCCCAACGCACTCCCGTAAAGGAACTGGGCCCACCACCCGAGAACCCTCCACGGCGCCCACGGCTGCTCCCCCCACCACCACTCCGTGGCTCAAGAAGCGAATCGTTTTGCACCCCATAGCCGTTGAGGGAAAAGACGTAGGCACGTTTTTGATCCAGAAACGTATCGAAATAAACCGAGATGTAGTCGTCGCTGAACGTCGCCCGGTCACGGTCGACCCGGCTGGCCCGCATCATGCTCATATCTGCGTAGTGCGCATACATCCCCACGTAGAGATGTGTGTCGTCATACGCAAGATAGACTTCAGTCTCCTCCGTTGCGGGCGCCCCATCGAGTGGACTTTGTTGCACGAACTCGGTGATCCGGACCGCATTCTGCCAAACGGCATCGTCGAGATTTCCATCAATGTTCGGCGTCTGATCGGTTCGCACAACCGACACGTTGGGACGCCCCGGCAGCAACCCGGTCGCT
>CAZPZZ010000003.1:38241-69410 GCA_964591245.1 uncultured Vicinamibacteraceae bacterium
GGGCGATGTCTCAACATCGGGTCCATTCGCCCCAGCGCCGCCCCTCTCGAAAGAACCGAATCCGCCCTCACCTGACGATATCGGTGGCCAAGCACCGGCGTGAGAACGCATCGCACGCGCCGGTCGGGGCACTTTCTCAGCATCAACCAATTCTCGAGCAATGCGATCCTGCAGCTCAAAAATCTCCTCGAACGGGCCATCGATTTTCACCGCCCGAACGGCCTCTCCGGTGCGTGTCTCAAGTAGACGCGCCGTAATCCGCAGTTGCCCCCCTAGACGCTGATAGCCGCCGGTGATCACCCATTGCGTGTCCAACTCACGCCCGATCGCCAACGCCTGGAACTCGTCACGCACCAGCCCGTCGTATCCCGCCTTCAGCACATCCTGGACACGGTCTCCCGATACAACCTCAAACCCGCCACGTGCCGCGAGATCAACCGCCACGCTCTCGGCAATGCCGTAACCCATCCATGCATCTGCCGCATCCTGCGAGACATTCGCGAACGGTGTCACCGCAACCGCGTCCAACTGAGCGGCCTCTACCTCAGCTGAAGCCACTGGCGCAGCCGGCTGGGCCAGCACCGACACTGCGACACCGAACACGGCCCCAACCTGGCAGAAGATGGCAAAAAAAGGACGTCTGGTCATTGAGGATGTCGTTTTGTCCAGGGGGAAGCGCAGACGCCGCCCCTAAGCATTGGACGCTCAAGAGCGTAAATTCGTTTACACTCCCGCACGCCAACCTTTGGACACGGGTTGGATACTCCCGTAGACCGCCGTCGGAGAAATCACCCGCTCAACGATTTCCTGCGCCATGGCCGTACCGCTCAAGGGAGCGCCAGCCCCGTCGACAACCAGGTCCGCCGTGCGGTGTCCCGCAGCCAGTGCAGTGCCGATCGCCTGCTCTATCGCGTCTGCTCCGTCACCGACACCAAGCCCATGACGCAGGAGCATCGCCGCCGAGGCAATCGCCCCTATGGGGTTGGCACTGTCCTGACCCGCCAGACCTGGCGCCGAACCATGTACTGGTTCGAATAACCCACCACGACCACCGATACTCGCCGACGGTAACAGACCCAACGAACCAACCACGGCACCGGCCTCATCCGACAGGATGTCGCCAAAGAGATTGCCCGAAAGCACTACATCGAACTGCTTCGGACTGGTCGCGAGCAGCAGGGCACAGGCATCGACATACTGATGCTCGAGCGTGACCTCTGGATATCCCGCTCCCACCTCGGTCACGACCTCGCGCCAAAGCCGAGACGTCTCGAGTACGTTGGCCTTGTCGACCGAGGTTACGAGTCCACGGCGGCCGGCGGCACTCTCGAACGCGATCTTGGCAATGCGTTCAATCTCAGGACGCGTGTAGCGCATCGTGTTAAACGCCGACTGCCCGTCCGAGGCCACCCCACGAGGCTCGCCGTAATAGATGCCACCAGTCAGCTCCCGCACGATCAGCAGATCAGCGCCCTCCACACGATCCGGTTTGAAGGCACCCCCTGCTTCAAGCCCAGGCCAGACCCGGGCCGGTCGCAGATTGGCGAATACTCCGAGGGCCTGCCGAAGCTGAAGGAGCGCGGTCTCTGGTCGTTCCTCGCTGGAACCAGTATCAAACGCGGGATCGCCGACGGCGCCCATCAGCACAGCATCCGCGGCCAGACACGCCTCACGCGTCTCGTCGGGCAGCGACGGTTGCCCGGTCCGCAGTGCGGCGCCGCCGATCAAATGGGACGTGATGGTGAATGTGTGACCGAATTGATCCGCAATAGTCCGTAGCACGCGTTCAGCGGCTGCGGTCACCTCGGGACCAATTCCATCACCAGGCAGTAGAGCAATACGTGCTTCCATGAAGACTCATCGACATCACACCGTGAACCGACTCCACGGTGAACAGGCATCTGCCATGAACAGCGATGCGTTGGGGGTTGCTCCTGCGAAAAACGCGACCGTCTGGGCTACGCCGCCCCTTCTGACTGCTCGGCACGCAGGCGCGTGATTATGTTCGTGAGGTCAGTCTCTTCGACAGACTTTTGGCGATCGGCCAGATCAATCATCGCTCTATACACGCGGTCGAGTTCGAGTCGGCTCAAATCAAAACCGAGCTGCTCGCATCGCTGCTTGACGGCGTGGCGACCCGAATGCTTGCCCAGTACGAGCGTAGACTGGGCTCCAACATCAGCCGGGCGCATGATCTCGTAAGTGCGCCGATCCTTGATCACCCCGTCCTGGTGAATACCAGCTTCATGCGCAAACGCATTGCGGCCCACAATCGCCTTATTGGCCTGCACCGGTTGGTGCGTCAGCTCCGTCAGGAGCTGGCTCACGGGGAAAAGTGCGCTCGTTTCGATACCAGTCGTGTAGGGCATCCGGTCACCCCGCACCCGCGTCACCATGACAATCTCTTCGAGGGACGCATTCCCGGCGCGTTCACCGACACCATTGATGGTGCACTCGACCTGCCGGCAACCAGCCCGGACGGCCGCGAGCGAGTTCGCGACGGCAAGTCCGAGGTCATCATGACAATGCGTGCTGAAGATAGCTTTATCGGCGTTCGAGACACGGCCAATAACGTCGGCAAAGAACTGTTCAATCTCATCCGGCGTACAGTAGCCAACGGTGTCAGGCAAATTCACCGTGGTCGCCCCCTGCGCAATAGCCTTCTCGACCACCTGGCACAGAAACTCCATATCGGTACGCGTCGCGTCCTCCGCAGAGAATTCAACGTCGTCGGTCAACTGCCTTGCCAACGCCACGTTATCCGCCACGGCCTGCAGACACTCTTCACGAGAGATACGCAACTTACGCTCAAGATGCAGATCGGATGTGGCAATGAACGTATGAATCCTTGACCGCTCAGCTGGCTTGATCGACTCGCCGGCACATTCGATGTCCGCCCGGTTGCAGCGCGCAAGTCCGGCAATCACCGGTCCTTTGATCTCGGCCGCAATCAATCGGACGGCTTCCGCATCGTCTGCGGATGCTATCGGGAAGCCAGCTTCGAGCACATCAACCCCCAACGTCTGGAGCTCGCGCGCAAGGCGAAGCTTCTCGGGGGTATTCATCGAGAAGCCAGGAGCTTGCTCACCGTCCCGGAGGGTAGTGTCGAAGATGATCAATTTTTCGTGCGCCACGGTCTCACTCCTCAGCATGGGTCTTCCACGCCCCAAATTCCTTCCCCCCTATTGTCCCCGCGCATGGACATATAAAGTCAAGGTTATAATCATTACAACTTAATAAATTTATATTATGATCCATGGCACCCCATGGAGATAGGTGAACTTCAGGTATTCCAAGCAGTTGCCGGCGAACGAAGCTTTTCTCGCGCCGCGACCAGGTTGCACCGTACTCAGCCAGCGGTCAGCCAGGCCATTCGACGCCTTGAGGAGGAACTAGGCGAACGGCTCTTCGACCGTTCCTCCAAGGGGGGGCGGCTCACCGAAGCGGGTTCAATTCTGCTCGACTACGCTGAGCGGCTAAGCCGACTGAAAGATGAGGCGGTCGGCGCAGTACGCGAGCTACAGGAACTACGACGGGGGCGGGTGGTGATCGGGGTCAATGAAGCCGCGGTGCACGTGCTACTCCCAATCGTCGTGCAGTTTCGTGAAGCCCATCCTCAAGCACAAGTGGAGATGCGTCGAGTGCACTCGCGACAGATTCCCGTCGAGGTACTCAATCGCAGTCTCGACTTCGGATTCGTGACGTTCCCACCTGCCGAGCGGGGACTGCGCTCGGTGCTCCTTGGCGTCGACGAACTGGTCATGCTGACCCATCCGCAACACCCACTAGCCCGCCGGCGACAAATCACGATGGAGGAATTCGGCAGGCAGACAGTTATCGCCCACAACGACTACTCGCCACGACGCGAGCGAGTGTTGCGGCTTTTCGAAGAAAAACACGCACCAATCAATATTCAGATCTCGTTAGCGAGCCTCGATGGAATCAAGCGGGCGGTCGAGATGGGACTCGGTGTGGCACTGCTCCCTCGGCGGTGTGCACTCTCTGAAATCGCGCGCAAGCAACTGGCGGCCGTTCGCGTTCCGCAGCTTCGCATGCCCCGTGACCTCAGACTGGTCTACCGCCGCACCGGGGAATCCTCGCACGCGGCCGAAGCGTTTCTGGATGCCGCCAAGGCGTACGCTGACGATGAATGATGCGCACGTTCGAATAAGCACCCTGCGGTCGCCCTAACCTGCAAGGCCACTCGTTGCCTCATCATGTTGCGAGTAACCATCCCCGGGAACGGAAGAGCAGACGAGTTTATCGAGCAGGCAAAGGATGCTTCACGAAAACCCTCGGATGTAGGGCACTCTGGATGCAACTCCGCGCACGACATCGAAGTCGTCGAGGAGCAGACCGGTCGCATCCCATGCCCCCGTCAACAGCGCGCCCCGGGCAGAGTCATCCACACGAACCTCGATGCGCGCACCCACCCCTTCCAGCACCAGATCCGACAACGACAACATTAGTTTCGTCGACGGGCTCTTCTCCGCCAGTTCCATCAGCCGTTCCATGTCCGGGGCCGATGCGGTGGCACAAACAAGTCCAATGGCAAGCGAATTACCCCGAAAGATCTCGGAAAACGACTCGCCGACACACGCTTCGATACCCCAACGCTTGAGCGCCTGGGGGGCATGCTCACGAGACGAACCAGAACCAAAATTTTCATTCGCGAGCAAGATACGTGCGCCAGCGTACGCTGCATTCGAAAAGGGGTGCCCCGGGTCGGCTGCCCGATCATCCTCGAAGACATGGTCACCCAATCCATCAAACGTGATCGCCTTCAGGAAACGGGCAGGAATGATCCTGTCTGTATCGATGTTGTCCCCTCGGACGGGGATGGCTGAACCTTCAATACGATCGATCTGACTTGACACTATGGTCTCCTCGATTCGCGGCTATGCAGCCTCACTCCTTTAAGCGCTCAGAGGTCGGCGCCCCGCACCTCCCGAACGTCGATCACCTCGCCGGCGATCGCCGCCGCAGCCACCATCGCCGGGCTCATCAAGAGGGTCCGCCCCGTCGGGCTACCCTGACGGCCCTTGAAATTGCGATTCGAGGACGACGCGCAGACCTGCCGATCTTCCAGGCGATCGGGATTCATTGCGAGACACATCGAGCATCCGGCATCACGCCATTCAAAACCAGCCTCTCGAAAGAGCTGATGCAAACCTTCTCGTTCGGCGGCTGCGCGCACCGCTTGCGATCCGGGCACGATCAATGCCTTGACATGCGACGCCACGCGCTGCCCCTTGGCGATCCTGGCTGCCTCACGAAGATCTGACAATCTCGAATTTGTACAGGAACCGACGAAGGCGACGTCGATCTTCGTCCCGCGAATAGGCGCACCACCGGTGAAGCCCATGAAAGTCAGTGCCTCGGCGACTCCGCTCTGACCATTGGCCGACGGAATCCGTTCACTGATCCTCACTGACTGACCAGGGTTGATCCCCCACGTGACCCGTGGTTCGATGTCGGCAGCGGCGATATCGACGACGTCGTCGTAACTTGCATCGACGTCGGATGCCATCGAGCGCCACCACGCCATCGCCTGGTCAAAGGCCTCACCCTCAGGAGCAAATGGACGCCCGCGCAAATACTCGAACGTCGTCTGGTCCGGGTTCACATAACCAACCCGTGCGCCACCTTCAATCGACATGTTACAGATGGTCAGTCGCTCGTCGATACTCATTCGGTCGATGACCGAACCGCCGTACTCGTAGGCATGCCCCACCCCACCCTTCACACCCAATCGATGAATGATCTCAAGCACGACATCCTTGGCCGCCACCCCCTGCGCCAAGTCGCCGTTCACCGAAATGCGACGCACTTTCAGTGGATCGAACGCCAATGACTGTGACGCGAGTACATCGCGAACTTGCGAGGTACCGATTCCAAACGCGACAGCACCTAATGCACCATGTGTCGACGTGTGGCTATCGCCACAGGCAATCGTCATGCCCGGCTGCGTCAGGCCCAGTTCGGGTCCGATGACATGCACGATGCCCTGTCGCTCGCTGTCCAAATTCCAGAAGGGAATTCCGTACTCGGCGCAATTTTTCTCAAGGGCAGAGAGCATTGCCTCAGCTAGTGGGTCCGCGAACGGCCGCGTCTGCTCAAGAGTCGGAATGATGTGGTCCGTCGTCGCGAAGGTACGCTCCGGAAACGTCACGCCAATGTTCCGAGCACGCAGCATGTCGAAGGCCTGAGGAGTCGTCACCTCGTGTATGAGATGCAAGCCGATGAACAGCTGCGTCTGCCCCGTAGATAACGTCCTGACGGTGTGAAGATCCCAGACCTTCTTGAGAAGTGTTTTGCCCATTTAGATCACTGTACCAAATCGATGGGCCACCCTGCGGGCCATGATCGCGACCAATCTTCCTTCGGCACAAAAGCAGGGCGCCCTTCAAGGGGCACGCCGACAACACCAAGGACCGCGATCCTCAAGCGTGCAGCCGCACCACGACGGGTATCTCCCGCCGATTGTCTATTGAGGGGGAACGGGAACCACCGGATCAGTGGGCTCAGCGGAGGCTGGCTCGGCATCCTCGGTGGCCGAAGACGCGCCTCCGGGCGCACCCAAGGCCGCCCCGATGCCGTCATCGGGAGTGAGCGGTTGGGCCGACGGAATAGGCGCCAGTGGCGGCGGAACCTCGATCGCCGGCAGGTCTTCCGCGTTCTCCGTCTCAATCGCCTTCAGCAACTCATCACGAGTCTTGTGCACGCGGCCGTAGCTACCAGCGGAAATGACGTAATACCAACCAGCGAACCGTGTTGTGAGTTCTTCCGCTCGCTCGCGCCCTTCTGCTGTCTGGCGCTCCCAGCGCTCGTGGAGGTCGGCGCGGTCTCTGTTTTCACGATCGGCGTCGGTCCACTGCGGTTCGGCCCTGTTTTCGTAATCACGGTTCGTCGGTTGCTCGGGTTCAGGAAGCGCGTCGGCATCAAACTCGGCAGAAATCAACACATAGCGGTTCTCGCCGGTGCCGGTTCCCTCATCGTCGCTGGTCTCATCTCCGATCGACACAGCATTGCCGCTTCCATAGAGAATCTCGCCAAACCGTAATGTGTAGAGCACGCCTAGATCTGTACGCACCCGCAGCTCACCCTCGTTCGACAGCATGTCTCCTTGCTGCGTCGGATAGAACCCACGGGATTGCATCGTCTGCAAATCCGCGTTGGTGATCGTCTGTGCCTCGAATGCCTGGCGCAGGTTGCCGGTGAGTCCCTCGGGCTTCGGTCGCACGCCGTCGATCCTGAGACCCATGAGGCCACCGATCAACAGATTCATCTGGACGTAATCAACTTCCATCCCCTCGGGTACATCACCACCCGCCCAGACGTCATCCTCAACCCAGTCAACGATGAACTCTCCTCGATTCCGCACGAGTCCCGTGCTTTCATCGACCTGATACTCCCGGAGTTCAAGATGTTTCACATCTTCCCGTTCGATCCCCAAGAGGTTCGTCTCGATCCAGTCACTGAAATTCGTCGAGATGCCGATGTCGGTGCGTGCAGCATAAACACGATTCTGACCAGGCACCCGAACGAAATTCAGCCCCGGACTGCCCTCGACGGAGTTCCCGATGATCAGATCGGCCAGCACGTCATCGCTGGCCCCCTTGAACGTGACCCGCCGGCCGCGCCCCCGCAACGAACTAATACCTTCGTCGAGCGGATCGATCACACCGAACGCCTCGTGGTCGGTCACATTATCGGACCGGAAATCATCCTTCGTGACGGCGATCATCCCTGCTGCCGTACTCGCCAACCGCTCCTCACCATCAGCGGGATATTCGTGGTGAGAAGGAATGGTCCAGAGACCATTTCTATTGGTTACCTGGAAAATCGCTGCGGCCGCAGTATCCTCGTCGAATTCGACGACCTCAAGCGAGGCCGCCGCACCCGGGTCGACGAACTCTGGAAAGAACGTCTCACCAACATCAAAGAATGCATCGGGTGCCGCGCGGCGCGGCGCTGTCGACGCCGCGAACACAACGAGCCCAACCGCAACGACGCCAAAAATCGTGGTCTTGTTCAGCTCACCCATGGTTCAGTTTCTTGATGTCCCGTTGATAGCTCTCGGGCCCTACAGACCCCACCTCGATATGTCATTAATCGCGGAGACGCCTTGCCGCAGCCGCACCTTCCCGTTCCCGACGCTGACGTCTCAAGAAAATCATGACGCCGAGCGCAAAGACGGGCAAGGGTGGAAGCGCGATCGCGGCCGTCTTGATCCGACTCTGAATCGCCCGAATCTGAGTTTCCATCCGCTCCAGACTCGCCCGGATCTTGGTTGCTTTCTCTGTCTCGATGTTCGCCGAGAGCACATTCAAGCGGCGGTTTTCAACCTCTTCGAGATTGCGCGCCATAATCTGCTTGGCCTGAGCATCAATGTCTGTCCGGTTCTGGACCTCAGCCACCCGTTCGTTGAGCCTGTTCTGGGCATCGGCCAAGGCCACTTCAGCGTCTTCCTCAGCCTGCTGCTCATCCAGCGTCCGTTGTTCAACAAACTCGGCCGTCTGCGCCTCGACACGCTCCAACGTACGGTGCCGTGCTCTTCGACTGCGGAGCTCAACGAAAGAGTCATCCTCCAGCAGAGAATCCATGGCATTGAGAAAGAACGTGACGTTGTCGAAATTCAAATTACCTGGCGCCACCTCGCGAATTTGGAAGAACTGCTCGCCGATGAAATCGAGGTCGGCCACGATCACCAGGTTGAGGGGACCGTCCGTACTCCAGGGAGACTCGTCTTCATCAGGAACGCCCAGTTCAGCTTCGACCTCCAACGGTTCTGGCTCGGTCGCGACAGGCTCGGCCGGCTCTCCCTCATCCGTTACCACCTGTCCGAGGGCCGTCTCGTTTTCGGATGACGTATCCTCAGCGGACTCTTCTTCCTGCCCGGTGGACACTTCCGTCTGAGCGACCACAGACTCCTCTGCAGCCTCGACTCCTGGCGTTCCCTCAGCCGCGGCCGGTGACGCTGCCTCGACCGCGGCAGTCTCGGTCGCGCCTTCCGTCAGCGACGCATCCGCTGCCTCAGGTGACGGTTCCTCCTCCTCGGGCTCCGTGCCAGCAGAGGTCGACGCACCAGGCTGCTCCACGGCATCCGACTCTCCCTCGTCGTCCCCCGACACTACATCACTGGAGTCCTCGGCTCCGGCATCGGCGGACATCTCCGGCTCCGCCGCGTCGAGCGGCGCTTCGGTCGCCTCGGCAGCGTCAGGGGTATCGCCATCTCCAGACGTGGATTCAGACTCCGACTCGACAGCCGCGTCATCGACTACAGCAACCGGCCCAGCCCGCCGCACCCGGGCCGCCACAATGAACGCCTCATCGTCCTGTTGTCGCACCGGGTTGGGATTGATGGAAGGACCGAAGAAGCTCTGTCGAACGAGGCTGAAGTAACCGTTGTGACCGGATACCTCACCGGTACGCAACAGCGGTTCGAACTCGATTGCGGCATCACCCTCATCTAGCGGACGCAAGAACCCGGGATAGAGGAAGACCAACTCCTGCAAATCCTTGACGATGTCGGCATCGGGATTGAATGTCTCGGGATTCTCGTTTCCACTACCGAGAAATACAACCTCGGATGGCATGTACGAGAGATCGGGATGCGGGTTGTAACTGTCCCAGACAATGCGCGTAGGCTCCCAGTCGACGCCAAAATCTTCAATCCACTGTCTGACATTTCCACGCGGGCCAGGTCGAGCCGAACCTGGCGGGTAGGTGAACGGGTTCCCTTCTCCTGCCCACTCAGTCGGCGACAATGTCGGATTTACAGCGGGAAGCGGGTCGACAAGCACCATCGCCGGCTTTCCTCGACGAATGTACTCAGTGACGTTGACCATCTGATCGGTCTGCATCGAGGAAGGCAGCGCCACAAGAATTGCATCGATGTCATCAGCAATAGGGAACTCTGCGTTGACCTCGACCACCTCGTATTGTTTTCGGAGTTCGTTGACCACCGACCATTGAGGAAGCTGCTGTTCGCTGGCCATATTCTGGCCACCGAAGATCTTGGCCATCGTGTCGACAACCCCGACCCGCTTACGCTCACTTCCAGCAACCACCCGAATGGTGCGAACGATCTCGTACTCCGTGGGTAACCCGCGATCGAAGAACGGAATCACCTGTTGTTCGGCGCCGGCGGTAAACGCCACCCCCATGAATACCTCGGCGATCTCCGATCGCCCGCCACTCAGGTCGCGCATGGCCCGCGGCCCAATGCCAAATTTTTCACGCGCATTGATGGCGGCATCAGAAAACGGCTCTGTATCCTCGACCAGTACCTCCACCTTGGGGCCAGCGATAGCGTCGATTTCCTCCAGAATACCCACGAGGTTAGAACGCGCCTGGACCAACGCTTCCGGTACCACCGGACTCAAAAACGCCTGGATGAAGACCGGACGGTCCCCGGGCAACTCCGCCAGCAGGCGACGCGTCTCGCTACTCACGGACGAGAGCCGTTCTGCGGTGACATCGAGCCGAACCGTCGCCCTGGCCACCAGCACATTCGCGGCCACGAGTGCAATCGCGAGCGAGATGGCACGAACGGTGTGATGAGACCACATGGGCAACCCGTCCGCCTCACGTGGCCAATGACGTCGGCTCGAAACCAGGATGTTCAAGTAGAGAAAGAACCCGGCCACCGAGATGAACGCCAGCGCTCCCGAAAGCGTGAGCACGCCCTTCGAATAGTCCCAGAACGGATAAAACACACTAAGCGGGGCCACCAGACGACCACCGTCGACACTGAAAGCCGCCACCACCGAATCCACAAAAATGGTGGCACCACAGAACACGGCGCCCAAGATGAAGGCGACGGTGACGTTCGCGGTCAACATCGATGCCAACATGCCCACCGGGATCAAGGCTGCACCTACCAACCAGAAGCCGATGTAATTCCCGAGCATCAAGCCCAGATCGGGACTACCGAGAAAGAACAGCACGAAGACATGACTGAGTGACAAGAGTAACGAGGCGGTGTAGATGCCCAACGTCGCTGCGTATTTGCCCAGTACGATCTCAACGTCCGTGGCGGGAAGCGTAAACAACAGCTCCGCCGTTCCGAGCCGTCGCTCTTCTGACCAGACCGACATGGTCAGTGCAGGAACGAACAACAACAGCAAAAACGGAAATACCTGATTCAGCTGGTCGAGGTTCGCCAGGTTGTCGAGAAAGAACCGGTCCTGCCAGAACGCCGCGGCCGCACTCAAGAAAATAAAGAGCGTTATGAACACGTAGCCGGACGGACTGCTGAAATACAGCCGCAGATCCCGTTTCGCCAGCGCCCGCACGATTGCGAAGTTGACGTTACCCATCGTTCCTAATCGTCTCCCGTTGGCCTACCCTCAGTGGCGTGACATATTCTCGGCGTGGCCGCCGCGCCTGCCGGGACAGGGTCTTCTACTCTGATACGACTAGCCTGCCGCAGGTGGTATGACTCCAGCTGCCGCCGACTTCCCTACCGACGCGGCCCCAGTCAGGCGATAGAACGGCTTCTCAAGTGAGCCGTCCTCCTTGAGATCGCCCAGCGTGCCGTCGTAAACCAGGCGACCATTGTTGATCAGCAGTACCCGGTCAGCGACTGCCTCGACCTCTTGCAAGATGTGGGTCGAGATCAGCACAGTCTTGGTCCCCCCCAGACGCTGAATATTCTCGCGGAACTGCTTGATCTGGTTAGGATCGAGTCCCGCGGTGGGCTCGTCCATGATCAAGACCTCGGGATCATGCAACAGCGCCTGCGCCAACCCCACACGCTGCTTGTAGCCCTTTGACAGCTTGCCAATCGGCTTCTCCAGCACAAGTTCCAAGGCGCAGATCCCAACAACCTCTTCTATCCGCTGCTTGAGTCGCGTTGGCGCCAGCTCACGAGCTTCACCAAAGAAGTGCATCAGCTCGAGGGGTGTCATGTCCGGGTAGAGCGGCCCGCTCTCGGGGAGGTACCCGAGCCGCTTCGACGCCTGAATCCGGTGTTCACGCACATCGAACCCCGCGATGGCAGCCCGACCCGCGCTCGGAGCCAGAAACCCGGTGAGCATGCGCATCAAGGTCGTTTTTCCCGCGCCGTTGGGCCCGAGAAACGCCACGATCTGCCCCTGGGGAATCGAGAACGACGCATCGCCTACGGCGACAAAGGGCCCGTAGTACTTACACAGCCCCTCGGCCGCAATCATCGCCGGTGGACCATCAGGGCGCACCCCCGTGGTCTGCTGGTCCTCGCGTACCTTATTTTCCTGTTCCACGTTCCCTGCCTCGACCAGAAGGTCAGTCCCAGCACTTCGCGCAGACAATCCGCACCCTATGGACTACTGTGCTCGTCCTATTTTCTTCATCAGACTTGCAACGAGTCCCCGTGCCTGGGACTTTTCTCGGCCGGTCATGACCACCGTTCTCTCCTACGGCACTAGCCGCCCCCCGCCATCGGACATCGCCACGACGGGTCAGAGATTCAGGCTTAGGTCGCGCTGCGACCGCACTAAACAAACTCCAAGCATAGCCAATCCGATGAACCGTCTTCAACCCACGCCAACCCGATGCCCATCGCGGCGTGGTACCATCCCGATTGCGAACGCCTGTTCCGCACACACCATGACCCAGGTATTGCTCGTCGGCGCAGGGGGCTTCGTGGGCTCTATCGCGCGCTATCTCATCGCCGGTTTCGCACAAAGTGCCTCGAATGGTCCCTTTCCGCTCGGTACGCTCATTGTCAACGTCGTGGGGTGTATTGCCATCGGCAGTATCTCTCAGCTGCTCGAAGGGACGCCCTTCCTCTCTCATAACGGACGCGCCTTCCTAGTTATTGGGTTACTCGGGGGCTTCACCACTTTTTCTACATTCGGCAATGAAACGGTCACCCTGCTTCGAGACGCGAGTGCCGTCACCGCCCTACTTAACGTCGCGGGAAACGTTTTCCTCGCGATAGGTGGTGTCTGGCTCGGACGATCGGCCGTCAGCTACCTCACGTGAGTGTCCCTCGACCCCTTCCCTGCTATTGATGACGGCCTGATCGCCCCGAGTGGCCAGGTCGACAAGTGACACTGCTATGCACTGGAGACCGCACCGCCTCCGGCAGGCCTGCTATGCTGCAACCATATGATTCACCATGCACCCCCCTTCAATCGGAGGACACCCCGCTACACGCTGCCAACGCTCATGGCAGCGCTCGCCTTGCTACTCGGTAACCTTGAACCGAACGTCGAAGCCCAGACCGACACGCCCATGAACGAATTCGCCGAACGCTACGTCAAACTGGTGCTCGCATTAGGACAGCACGATCCCGACTCGGTCGATGCCTACTACGGACCCGAGCAGTGGCAGGTCGAGGCCGCTACGGCAGGCCTCCCCCTCGACCAGATCGCAGACGCTGCGGATGGACTCGCCGAAGAACTTCGCATCGGATTCGACCACGACACCTCAGTGCCGACGCCAGATGCCCCGGCGCGACTGCGCCACCAATATCTGCAACGACAGCTACAAGCGCTGGCGGCTCGGGTGCACATGCTCACCGGGCGTACGCTGCCATTTGACGACGAATCGGACATTCTCTACGACGCGGTTGCCCCACACCGCTCAGAAACCTATTTTTCGGACACACTCATCCAACTTGAGCGAACGCTCCCCGGCGACGGTTCGCTGATCGACCGCTACACCGCATTCCGCGCGGAATTCGAGATTCCTCCAGACCGGATAAATCACGTCTTTGACGCAGCTATCGCCGAGTGTCGTCGGCGCACACTCGCACACGTCGACCTTCCAGGCGAAGAAGAGTTCAGCGTTGAGTATGTGACCGACAAGCCCTGGAGTGGGTACAACTGGTACCAAGGAGGGTTCCGGAGCCTGATTCAGGTGAACACCGACTTACCCATTCATATCGATCGGGCGATCGACTTAGCCTGCCACGAGGGGTACCCAGGTCACCATGTCTACAACGTGCTGCTTGAGCGCCACCTGGTTCGAGACCGCGGGTGGCCGGAATTCTCGGTATACCCGCTGTTTTCACCACAATCCCTGATTGCCGAGGGCACCGCGAACTATGGGATCGAGATTACGTTCTCAGAAGAAGAACGGCTCGACTTCGAACGAGACGTACTATTTCCCGCGGCGGGACTCGACGGCTCTCGTGCCACAAGATATTACGAGATCCAGGCCCTGGTCGCCCGACTCGACTACGCTGGCAACGAGGCTGCACGACGCTATCTGAATGGCGAGATCGACCGGGCTGCCGCCACGAACTGGCTGAGCCAGTACGCCCTGATGGATCCTGCTCGAGCTGAACAGCGTACGCAATTTTTCGACCATTACCGCAGCTACGTCATCAACTACAACCTGGGTAAAGACCTCGTGGCCGCATTTATCGAACGTACAAGCGACGGTACAAACACCGGTCGGTGGCAGGCCTTCACGGGACTACTCGCATCGCCCCGATTGCCCTCCGGATTACGCGAGTAACCTTGCCACACGCAAAGTTCCCGATCACGCAACCACCGGGATGATGGAGCCACGCGGCGGAAGGGACGTGTACCGATGAAGAAGAAACGAGAGCCTGGAATCTGGCTCGCACTGGCCTGCTCGATATGGGGAATCTCACTCACCGCACAGTCAGCGACTCCGCCGGCTCAAGCGCCCCTGGTGATGAACTGGGAGTCAGTGGAGTGGGGCCCGCCGTCGGAGCGTCCAGGGTTCCCAGCCGGCCTCCGAAACGCCCCCGTCGCAACGGATCCCGAAACAGAGGGGCCGACCTATCTGGCGCGATTTCCAGCGGGAAGCCGCTTCAAGATGCACTGGCACACGCACACGGAGACCGTGGTCGTGCTCGAAGGCAACGTCGACATTATCCTCGACGGGACCCGCCACACGGCCACGGAGGGAAGCTATATCCTCATCCCTGGTCTGGCACACCACGAGTGGGTGGTCCCAGACACGGGTGACGTGGTTCTACTGGCACGACGAGACGGACCGGCAGATTTTCATTTCGTCGAACCATAAAAAGCCCGACGACACCCGCCTTCTAATGCACGATTGCCTGGTATACGAGATTCCGCGAGAGCCCCTGCACCTCTCCGCTCTCAGCACCACGGTGTTGGATCATGCCAACGAAGGCCAGATCAGTCTCAGGGTCAATCCAAAACCACGTCCCGGCGGCGCCATACCAATACGCCGTCCCGTTCGGCCACGGCTCGCCGGCTGCTGCCGCGTCCATAACCACGGCGAAATCGAGTCCAAACCCCTGGCCCGGGGAGGCGGTGTACCCCAATGGCAATCCCTGCCCCTGGGCCATCTTGCCCAATGGTTCGTGAAGCAAATGGTTCGTACGCATCATCTCGATGGTACGAGGGGCAAGTAACCGCGCCCCATCCAACGCCCCTCCATTGAGCAGCATCTGCGTGAACCGCAGATAGTCACCCACGGTCGAGTAGAGGCCACCGCCGCCCGACGGCCCGGCCGGAGGTCGCGTCCTGATTTCGGTGCCCGTCAGTTCCAGTTCTCCGCTCTCTCCAACTCGATGCTCCCGCCCGGCGCGATCTTCACGGCCCGCCGGTACGAAGAACGCGGTATTGGCCATACCCAGTGGCTCAAAGATTCTGCTCAGGAGAAATTCATCGAAGGGTTGGCCTGACAACTTCTCCACGAGGTACCCCTGCACGTCCACCGAGATACTGTAGAAATAACTCGTGCCAGGCTGCGCCCGAAGAGGTAGGGTCCCGAGCTTTTCGATCATTACCTGCAAGGGTGCATCGGCATTGAGCACTCCTTCCGTTCGATACACGCTGCTCATAGGATCCGCATCGGTCAATGCATACGCCAATCCGCCTGAATGCGTCATCAACTCACGCATCGTCATCGACCGCTGGGCGTCCTGCAGCACGGGCGCGCCATCCGCAGATTCGCCGGCGCGCACCTGGAGATCGGCGAACTCGGGAATGTACTTCGACACCGGGTCATTGAGCCGCCACAACCCCTCCTCGTAGAGCATCATCATGGCTACGCCAGTGATGGGCTTCGTCATCGAGTAAATGCGAAAAATGGTGTCAGTCGAGATCGGCGTCGCCGATTCAACGTCCTGGACTCCGACGGCATCGACAAAGGCAACCTTCCCGTGGCGCGCCAACATCGTCACCACGCCGGCAAGCTTACCGTCGGCAACCATCTGTTCCATGCTAGCTGCAAGCCTCTCGAGCCGGGCCGAGGACAACCCGACGTCAGCTGGAGCCACAACACTCAAATCGCGCGCACCATGATGTCCATGTCCATCGTGGGTTTGCGCCCGAACGGCACCACCGGCGACCAGTGCCACCAGCATCACGATGCACGTCAGCCTCACCGAATATTCGACCGCTCTCTGCATGACTGTTGCTCTCCAAATGCTTCCAGACCCCCGACATCTCCAGGCCCGGGACAGCCCATCACCACGTCTCCAGGGTTCAGATCCCCTGGCGCGACAACAAGAACTCCACTAGTGCACGATGGCCTGATAGGTCAGGTTACGCGACAACCCTTGTACGTCACCGGCCGCTGCGCCAAAATGCTGAATCATGCCGACAAACACCACATCGGTCACCGGATCGATCCAGAACCAGGTTCCCGCCGCACCACCCCAGAAGTACGTGCCATCGGCATATGGCTCACCAACGGCTGCCGCATCCATCGCGACACCGAAATCCAGGCCAAAGCCTCGTCCTTGGGGCATCGTGGCGAGAGGCTCGGGAAGCAGGTGGTTCGTGCGCATCATGTCGACCGTCCGCGGCGAAAGCAGGCGCACGCCCCCCAGCTCGCCACCGTTAAGCAGCATCTGGGAGAACTTGAGATAGTCGCCAGCCGTGGAATAGAGCCCACCGCCACCCGATGGACCGGCCGGCGGTTGTGTACGCACGGTGCCGTCAATAAGCATGTTCGAGCCTGCGGCCAGCTCGAGCTCACCGTCATCTCCGGCCGCATGAATACGTGCCGCCCGCCCGAGGCTCCCGACGGGGACAAAAAAGCCCGTGTCACCCATTCCAAGCGGCTCGAAGACCCGATTCAACAGGAACTCGTCAAAGGGCTGCCCGGAGAGCTTCTCCACGAGATACCCCTGCACGTCGACACCGATACTGTAAAAATAGCCCGTACCGGGTTGCGACCGGAGCGGGAGGTCGGCCAGGGTGTCAATCAGCGATTGCAACGTGAAACTTTGCGATTCTTCACTGGCATCCGGCGGGTAAAAATTGATCACACCGGCGTCCTGATACATCTGCCCCACCGGGGCTCTGGCGCTGAGCCCATAGTCCAGCCCTCCCGAGTGGGTCATCAACTCTCGCATCGTCATCGAACGCGTCGCATCCTCTAGCACCGGCGAACCGTCGGCGGCCTCACCCACATAGACCTTCAGATCGGCGAATTCCGGAATGTACTTCGACACCGGATCATTCAACCGCCATTTCCCTTCCTCGTAGAGCATCATCATGGCCACCCCGGTGACCGGTTTGGTCATCGAGTAGATGAGGAAGATCGAATCCTCCGCTGCGGGAGCGTCGCTATCAACGTTCAATACACCGGCAGCGTGCGAGAAGACGGTACGGCCGTGCCTCGCCATCATGGTCACGACGCCGGCCAATTTGCCATCGTCGACCATCTGCTGCATGCCAGCGGCAAGTCGCTCAAGACGCTCAGCCGACACCCCCACAGAACCCGGGCTGGCGTGACTGAGATCGCGTGCGCCCATATGGGCGCCATGGTGGTCATGATGCTGCGCCGCGGCCGAGGTCCCAAGGACCAAGAGAGCGAGCGCAATGAACGTGGGAAGACGGAATCCGGAGGTGACGGTATCTCGCATGGTTCAGCTCCTGGGGCACAGACAGTTTTCCAGCGGCCCTTAGCCTATCGCAGACGGGACCTCAACGGGAAAGCTCCTGTTGACGCAGCCGGATCCGCCCCCTAGGATGGAGAGATTCTGCCGGCAGTAATACGAGCCTTTATCCGCTTGAAGACCGGCATCGTGTGCAGATTTTTATTTTTCGCAAGGAGGCACCGTGACCCGTAGATTTTCCACCATCGCGGCAGTGGTTCTCACCTCGGCCCTGTGGGCGGGGGTGGTTGACGCCCAGACGTCCTATGTCCGCTATTCCCAGGACGACGGGCCGATCTACTGGGGAGTCCTGAACGACTCATTCATCTCCCGGCTCAGCGATGCCCCCTACCTTGGCGGCGAACAGACCGGCCACGTGGTTGCACGGTCATCCGTCCGCCTGGAGGCACCAGTTGACCCCAAATTGATCCTGATGACCGCGTTCAATTTCCGGAGCCATATCACCGGCGAGCCTGCAGAAGAGCCAGGCATGTTCATCGTCCCGGCGAATTCGGTGGTCGGCCCGGAAGATCCGATCATCCGGCCCGCCGCTTCAACGAACCTGCACTACGAAGCAGAGTTGGTATCCGTCGTCGGTAAACGAGCGGCGAACGTGTCGGTCGAGGATGCCCCAGGCTATATTTTCGGTGTCACGGCAGGCAATGACGTGAGTGAACGAGTCTGGCAAGCCAATGATATTCAGTGGGTCCGGGCAAAGGGTAGCCGCGGCTTCAACGCCGTTGGTCCCGCGCTCGTCACCGGTCTCGACACCACAAACCTGGAAATTGTCGGCACGCTGAACGGAGAAGAAAAGCAACGTGGCAATAGCTCCGATCTCCTCTTCAACATGGCCCAGATGCTGAGCTACATCTCGAAGTACGTGACCCTCGAGCCAGGCGATCTTATCTGGTCTGGCACCATGGGCAGTACCGAAGCAATGACCCCCGGTGACATCTACCAGGTTGAAGTGAAGGGCGTCGGCACCCTCAGCAACGAGGTCGTACAAGGGAAGTAGGGTCAAACTCCGGCAGACCCCACCGCCTCTCCGCGTCCCGGGCCGGCTTCGAAAACGGGACGAGGCCCCTGCTGGTCAATGGGGTTCAATAGGCTCGCCACGATGCGTGGTGAGCCGAGCCCCGTTGGCCGACCGACCGGTGCCGGGAAAGCCGCCATCCGCCGGACGTGTTTTCCCAGTCGCATGTCGTCCGATGTCGATCGGCGGATTACGTCCGCGTCACGTTTTCCCGTACGTCGTAACTCTGTGGCTCGTACGTCAGGGCGCGCGATCCGGAAGCGCGAACACGAACATCGCGTTCGTCGCCCCACGTTGGCGACCGCCGCCGACAGGCACGGCCAAGAACTGTCGACCGTCTACCGCATAGGTGATCGGAAAGCCCTGTGGCGGAGCTGGGAGCCTCGTCGAGAACAAGACTTCTCCCGTCTTGACGTCGTTGATGTAGAGGTACCGGTCACCGTCAGCGGTGACCACTAAACCACCGGCGGTGGTGAGCGCGGCCACCAACGACCGGGTACGGGTTGAATGTCGCCACAGCACCTCGCCGGTGCCAATGTCCATCGCAACAAGATGCCCGTCATGGTCCGGACTCTGTGGATGGGGCACGCGGTTGGCCGCCTGCCAACCGGTCCAACGGGGATTTGAATAGTAGTTCAGGTCCCCTTCCGGATGTGGCTCACGGGCCACCTCATGAAACGTCCCCTTCACACACCGAGGATGAATCGGGATATACAGCGCGTCCGTCCCCGGGTGATATGCGGATGCCCGCCAATTTCGGATACCCTGAAAATCTGGACAAAACTCCAGTTCCTCCCCGACCCGCGGAATGACACCCGGGCGGTAGTTCGTCTCTCCCGTCTCCAGATCGACGTCGATCAAAGTCTGGTAACCCAAATCATGGGCTGTCACGAACTCACCCGTTGCCCGATCAAGCTCCCAGAGAATGCCGAGCTTCCCCATCTTGAACAGGGACTGACGACCCTCGTGGTCGATGAGCACGCTCTCAAAGACGTCGTCCAGATCGTGGGTCTCACCAGGCACGAATTGGTAATACCACTCGAGGTTCCCGGTCTCCGGATCGAGTGCGAGTGCACTATTGGTGTAAAGCGCGTCGCCATCGGTGCCTCGTGAGAGGCGCGCCCAGGGCTTTGCTTGCGATGTCGACCAGTACATCAACTTCGTTTGTGGATCGTAACTTCCTGGAATCCACGCGTCGCCGCCAGCCCGAAACGTCGTTGGCAGGTCCCCCCAACTGTCACCACCGGGGTCACCAGGTTGTGCCACCGTGGACGTTCGCCACAGTTCTGCACCCGTTTGTGGATCGTGGGCAGAAATAAAGCACGTACCATCCTTGTATCGCTCGCATCCCGTCATACCGGCAACGATTTTTCCCTGCACAACAATCGGTCCGCTCGTATAGCGATACCCCAACCGGTTGTCGGCGACCGTGTGGTCCCACACGACAGCCCCTGTCTGTGCATCGAGGGCCACGATGTGCGCGTCATTGGTATTGAGATAGATCTTGTCGTCGTAAATAGCGATCGACCTCGTCCGGGCACGGAAAGAATCGTCCGGTGACCGCTCAAACTGCTTTCGATACTCCCAGATGAGATCACCGGTGACCGCGTCAACCGCTTGCACAATATTGAGCGGATTCGGGAGGTACATCACGCCGTCGTACACAATCGGTGTGGGTTGGCTGAGGCCCGTCGCCATGGTCCAGGACCACGCTAAATTGAGAGAATGGACATTCTCTCGGTTAATCTGATCCAGAGGACTGTAGCCCCACCCATTGAGCGTTCGCCGCCAGTTCAACCAATCTGCCGGATCCGGATCCTCGAGCATCGCGTCAGTGACCGGCTCGAATGGCCGGTCCTGCGCGGAAATGCCTCGGGTAACGGATATGGCCACCACAACCCCAGCGAGTAGGTGCCGACACCACATAGCGCGCATCGCTTTCTCCTCCACTGTCTCGTAGAACCGAGCATACCATCGAGCCAGAGTCAGCCTGATGTTCTCGACAGACTGCGGCCAGTAGTCACTGAAGCGGCACACACAGCAAATCGTCGGCCACCGTCAGGGCGCCCCGATAGCGCGTGCGCAGGTGGTTCACGTTCTCATCGAGATCCTGGTTGGCGGAGAGATGGCTGAGCACCAGCATGCCAACATCGGCATCGGTGGCCATCTGGCCCCAGACGCTTGGTTGTGCATGCAGGTCAGACACCACTCCGGCTGATTCCTCTGAACCCGCAAAATGCACAACAAGCACATCAACGCCTCGGACGAAATCCGTGAAGGCCGGATCCGAACCGTTCTGGTCGCTACTAAACGCCACACTCGACTCCCCCACGTCGATCCGATATCCGACCGTAGGCACCTCACCGTGGGGCACACCGACTCCCTGAATGCGTACTCGCCCATCGGCCAGCACTTCGGTTGGTGCTGACCTCGCCACATCAACCGCGACCGTATCGAGCATGACCCGAGAATTCAGGATGCGAAATACACCATCAGTTCCGAACAAGCCCTCCACGAAACCATTCACCGAAGGAAACCCAGCACTCCCGGAAGGGCCAGACACCCGAAGCGTCGCGCCCCGTGGCCAGAGTAGCGCCGGAACTTCCGAGGCGTGATCGGGATGGAAATGACTCAGGGCGAGTAGGTCGAGCTCTGCCATGCGTGCGCCGGCCTCGTGAAATCTGGCAAACGTACCGCCTCCCGCATCGCCCAAGAACCGGCTCTCACCAACGCCCCACACGAGATACCCGGCCGCCGCACGACCAACGCCAAACGGTCCGCCAGAGCCAAGCACCTGCAACGCGACCCCCGTCTCGCCACACGCAGCCCATGCCTGGACCGACACCATGACGGTGACCACCACACGCGCCACCAGACGACACGCCCGAAACATATATTTCAGCATCTTCTTCTTTCTCGAGGTCTCTGTGTCGCTCCTGCCCCATGACCGGACCCTCGTCAGGAACCTCCGTCCATTCAATAACGAAACAGGTAGGACAGCTTGGTAAAGAAGGCTCGGTTTGTTTGTTTCAAGGATGTATAGGGAAATCGCAACGGGTCAATCAGATCCGCCTGCTGATAATTGTCGTCATAACCGAGAAAGAACACCGTGCCCGCATTGACTCGATAGGCAAAGAGCACATTGGCTTCCAGCGTGCGACTCGAGGAGTTGTACTCCGTGATGTTGCGAACCGAGAGCCGCCTGGTGAACTGGTAGGTCGTAAACGTGCGAAGAATCCTGACATCGAAGACGAGTGAGTCATCGCGCGGGTCGCGGAGGCGACTCGTGATCAGCGTCAGGTCAGCACTGAGCCGACTCATCGGACGGAGATTCGCGAAGGCGGTACCTGTAACCGAGCGCCCCAGAAATGGGCTGTCGCTGAACCGGATCTGGTCTCCCCAATTGATGAATCCACCAAAGGCAAGTTTGCGACTGGCGCTCACCCCACCCCCGATGAATCCAGTCGTTTTCCTGAAATTGATGCCCCCGAACCGTTCCATATCGCGGTTGACGTTCGCGACCGTGATGATGTTGTTGGCGAACGTCGCACGGACACCCGCGCTTGCCTGCTCGTCCTGCAATGTCCCCTGAAAGTTGTAGATGCGTGCGTAGTTGGCCAGAGGCCCCCAATTGATGATCTTGTTGCCTGGCCACCAGCGGTACGACACGTTGGTCCTGGTCGTCCTCGTGTTCACCCGCTGCACAAACCCTGTATCCGTTCTGAAGTCAGGATCGACAGTGTCCAGGGAGGCACCGTAGCTCAAATTGCGACCCTGCCGTGCATAGGCCACATGGGCCGTGGGTCCGGCCCGTTCCACCCCCTCCTCGTCGCGATGCTGCGATCCCGCGTACAACATCGTCAGAGAGGACGTCTGGCCCAGGCGAAACCGTCCATCGACACCGACGACCCGACTGTACCCATCCAGAAATTCTCTATCGGTCGCGAGAAACCCAATCGATGATTCAGCATAGAGATCGTATCGAGCCCGCCCGACGAACACCTGAGACGTCTTACCAAACGCTGGATCTGCCGAATCGTCTCGCTTCCCAGGCGCCTCGTCATTGGCGACCAAGACCCCGAGCGTGGTGTTACCGACCTTCCCGGTCAATTTCCCACCGTAGCGAGGGTCAACAATCGTCCGGGTATGTAACAAGGTCACTTCTCCCGGGACGGTAAACACTTCCTGCCCTTCCAGAAAAAACGGACGAAGCTCTGGAAAAAACAGCGGAAACCGCTGATTGACCTCCACCTGCGGCATGTCCGATTCGATCTGGGAAAAGTCAGGATTATAGGTAAAGTCCGCGGTCAAATTTGGTGTGACGCCGTACTTTACGTTGAGCGCACCTTCCGGTTGGGTCTCCTCGTCGAAGGCACCGGTTTCGGTATCAAGCGCGCCAAACTGGATCGCCGTGAACGTAGGCAATATTTCAAGGTTCCGACTCGTTGACAGATTGGTCAACCCTTCGAGTAACCCCATCTGTGTCAGGAAACCGGCAACCCCCCTCGACACCGGTGCCCACACGTCCGCCTCATCCTTGCTGGGAATCGTTCGGACGATTTGAAACCCCCACCGGTGCGGTTCATCGGCGTCCCGCCGTGGGTAACGCAAACTCTTGAACGGAATCGCCATTTCCGCGGTCCATCCATCGTGTACCAGGGTACCGTTCGACACGAACAGCGCGTCCCAGGACATGTCTCCTGTCGGGGGTGCCCCCAACGACGCGGCCAGTGCGGCACTCATTCCCCCACGTCCACTTCCAGGCGAACGCCCACCGCCACCAGGCCGCCCCCCCCCACCCCCACCGCCGAGCCGTTCCGTACTTGACTCCAGCAAGGAGTCGGCCTGAACGCCATAGCCATTCACGGAGAAGATGTAGGCGCGTTGCTGATCGAGAAAGGGATCAAAATAGACCGCAACGGTGTCATCACTGAACGTCTGGTCCCGGTCAGTACGATTGGCTCGAATGAACGCCGCATCGGAGTAATGAACGTAGATACCGAAATACAGATTGCTGTTGTCGTAGGTGATGTAGACCTCGGTCTCTTCAGTCGCGGGAGCCCTATCAAGCGGCCGCTGCTGCACAAATTCATTCAAGGTCGTTGCCTCTTGCCACACGGGGTCGTCAAGCCGTCCATCGATGCGCGGGGGAGTCGTCGTCCGCGTAGGTCGCACACTGGGACGTCCGGTCAAGATGCCGGCACCAGGCCCCGCCCCCAAGGTCTCTCGACGCGGAGTCGGCGCTGGCGCACCAGCCGGACCCGTGGTGCCGACCGACCCCGGCTGTCCGGACAACCCTCCGAGAAGTTCTTCCACGACGCGATCCTGAAGCTCAAAGATCTCATTACGGTCCCCATCGAGCCGCACCGAGTGGGCCACGACCTGCGCAAACAAATCGACGAGCTGGACAGTGATACGTAACTGATCTCCAATGCGTTGGTATCCCCCGATCACAGCCCAACGCGCATCTTCCCGTCGTCCGAACTCTTCAAGACGGTCAATCCCCACGGCGTCGCCCAGAACCATGGGCGGCTCCGGGACCGAACGTGAAGGTATGTCCAGAGCCGTCATACCCTCGGCCTCAAGAGCGGCCTGTATCGTCTCGGCAATCCCTTCTCCCAGCCATGTATCCGCTGGATCCTGCGAAATGTTGGCAAACGGTGAGACGAAAATCGTTCGATCAGGTACCGTCGTGACTTCTTGCCCAAAAGCCGTGGTCGCCACACCGAGAAAACAAACGGCGGCCGTAACACAGCGTGCAACACTCATTCGTGCGATCTTGAACCGCTGACACATAGACAAATCTTGTACCGCCGGCAATCGTCGTTGGCTTTGTGTTCAGGGATACTACCCTTCCACTCGCGACTGTGCCGCGTGGAGCAAACCAATGTACACCGTCTGGTACGAATTCACTGGCATTGCACCCGATGCTCGCTCATCATCCAATCAATTGATTACGTCGGCCTCTACCAGATCCCCGCACGGGAAACGGGGGATGACTCGGCAGAGCTGCCTAGAGGTCGGAAAGAATGTTGGGTAACCATATTATGCCTTCTGTATCTACATTTCCGGACGCACCACACGCGTCACCGGTTGCGGCCTCCGGGCAACGGCATCGCACTTACATCCCCTGCCCCACGAGAATCACAATGACTCGACTCCGAAGATCTCTCCCGGCCGTGTTCTGCGTCGCATACCTGATGCTTTCTGCGTCATTGGTCCAGGGTCAAGTTGGACCAGGCGAGCATTGGGTCGGAACCTGGGCCACTGCGCTCGTTGCACAACCGGCTTCGTCTTCCTCGTTCGCGAACCAGACTCTCCGTCAAGTCGTGCGCGTCAGTCTGGGAGGCGACCGACTCCGAATCACATTCAGCAACGTGTACGGTACCCAGCCGCTCACGATCGGTGCAGCCACAGTCGCGCGTCAGGCGGACGCGGAAGCTATCATTCCCGCTTCCAATCGGCCACTAACCTTCGGCGGTCGACAGAGTGTGACCATCCCGCCTGGAGCCAGCGTACTGAGCGATGCTGTCGCCTTGAATGTTCCGGCCTTATCCGATGTCGCCATCGATCTCTATGTGCCCGGCGATACCTCGGCATCGGAGTCACCCATCACCCAACACAGCGCCGCCATACAAACTTCCTATACCTCCATGCCAGGTGACCATACTGGCCGCGATGACTTCCCCGTCGATACAACGACGACGTCGTGGTTCTTCCTCGCCCGCGTCGACGTCGTCGCGCCAGAACACATCGGAGCCGTCGTGCTGTTTGGCGACTCGATCACCGATGGCAGTGGATCGACGCTTGACACGAACAACCGCTGGCCGGACCACCTGGCCCGACGGCTGCACAACGCGAACATCCGGTTCGGAATCCTCAACCTCGGGATCGCAGGTAACCGTGTCCTGAGCGACGGACTGGGGGTCAGTGCTCTCGCTCGGTTTGATCGTGAAGTGCTGGCGCAACCGGGGGTCACCCACGTCATCGTACTTGAAGGTATCAACGATATCGGGTTGGCCCTCACGGACATCGGCATTCCACGGACGGATCCGCCTCCAACTGCCGAGGACATTATTTTTGGGCACCAGCAACTCATCGAGCGCGCCAGAACTCGAAACGTGCAGATCTACGGAGCCACGTTTCTGCCCTTCGCGGGGACCTCACTGGCAAGAATTCCCAACTACTACTCGACGGACGGTGACACGACCCGACAAACGGTCAACGCCTGGATACGGACGAGTGGCGCATACGACGCCGTCATCGACTTCGATGCAGCACTCCAGAATCCAGAGGCTCCACTCGAGATGCTGCCCCGCTACGACTCGGGCGATGGACTTCACCCGGGAGATACGGGATACGAAGCAATGGCCAACACACTAGATCTCGAGTTACTGCAAGTCGCCGAACCGGGCAATGCTCGCTGACAACGCGACGCGTACCGCAATGGAACCCATGACGCGAGTCGCGATGACCACTGACCTTCCGCCTGCTCTCGAAACGCCCGTCAATGCGGTCGACCGATCACGCGCCATGCGCGAACACACCACAGGCGTATTGACCGCCACGGTCAGCCATGTTGGAGTGGTGAGCGTCGTACTAGTCAGGCTCGGCCTTGATCTGGACACGGGAAGTGCGGAAAGTATGAGCTGATGGTTGACATACCTCGTCCCGATATCGCGCGGTCCAGACAATACCGCCGCCTCGGGTACGTCGCCGGGGCAGCCGCTGTCGTCAGCCTCATCTCGCTGGGCATCTTCCGCCTGCAGCCGGCACCTCCCAGCGTCGATCGTCGCACTGTCTACGTCGCCACGGTCGAACAGGGTCAGATGCTCAGGGACGTACGTGGCTCCGGAAGCCTCATACCTGAAGAAATTCGATGGATCTCGGCAGTCACGAACAGCACTGTCGAACGCATCGTGCTGCGACCAGGTGTATCGGTCCAACCGGACACCATCATCGTCGAACTAAGCAACCCACAACTCGAACAGAGCGCACTTGAAGCCCGATTACAGCTGGAAGCCGCACAGGCTCGCTACCAGAGTCGACAGGTCGCGTTGGACAGAGAACTCCTGACCCAACAGGCTTCGGTCGCCACGATCCTCTCAGAGCTCACGCTCGCCGAATTCGAGGCTCAACAATACGAAAAACTCTTCGCCGCCGACCTCGTGTCCGAGCTGGACCTGCGCAAGAGTCAGTCAAGAGTCTCCCAACTTGGGATTCGCCATCAAATCGAGGAACAGCGACTGGAGATCCAGTCGAGTTCTATCGACACCGAGCTCGCCGCCGTACAGGCCGAGGTAGACAGACTCCAAACCATCTATGCGCTCCGTCAGTCAGAAGTGGCCAGCCTCCAACTGACCGCTGGGGTGTCTGGTGTGTTACAGGAAGTGCCGCTCGAAGAAGGAGCGCGCGTGACACCAGGAACCAATCTTGCCCGTGTCGGCAATCCGGCGCGCTTGAAAGCGGCCCTTCGGGTCGCCGAGACGCAAGCACGGGACATCCAAATTGGTCAACCCGCCACGATCGATACACGCAACGGCATTATTCCCGGCCGAGTTCGCCGCATCGATCCCGCCGTACAGGAGGGCACCGTGACGGTAGACATCACCCTGGACGGCGAGCTACCCCGCGGGGCCCGGCCCGATTTGACGGTTGATGGCAGGATCGAACTCGAACGTCTTGAAGACGTCGTGTACATGGGGCGTCCGGCCTTTGGGCAAGCCGGCAGTGCCGTGAGTTTGTTCAAACTCGAGCCAAACTCGCACGACGCCGTACGAACGCGGGTACAACTTGGGCGCAGCTCCGTCAACACGATTGAGGTGATCGAAGGCCTACAACCCGGAGACCAGGTCGTGCTGTCAGACATGTCACAGTGGGACGCATTCGATCGCGTGCGGCTCCAGTGAGTATTCTGGACACCTTGCACAAGACGGACTCACCTCCGACAAGGATGATGGACTCGAAGAAAGTTCCATCGATGAACGACACGACAACACCGTTGATTCATTTGGAGGAGATGACCAAGGTCTTTCTGACCGACGAAGTAGAAACCCATGCACTCGAGGCCATCAACCTCGACATCCATCGAGGAGATTACGCCATCATCTCAGGCCCCTCTGGGTGTGGCAAGTCGACCCTTCTCTCCATCCTCGGCCTCCTCGATACGCCAACGAATGGGAAGTACACGCTCAACGGCCAGTTGGTAACCACGCTCACCATGGCCGAACGTGCGAGCACGAGAAATCGCGAGATCGGATTTATTTTTCAAGGCTTCAACCTTATCGGGGATCTCACCGTTTACGAAAACGTCGAGCTCCCACTGACGTACAGGGGAATGCCCCACGCCGAACGCCGGGAGCGCGTGACGGCCGCACTGGCCAACGTGGATATGGCGCACCGCACCAACCACGTACCGAGTCAGCTTTCAGGGGGACAACAGCAACGCGTCGCAGTGGCACGCGCGGTCGCCGGAGAGCCGTCAATTCTACTTGCCGACGAACCAACCGGGAATCTCGCCTCAAGAAACGGTGAGGCCGTTATGCAACTCCTCGCCACGCTTCATGGCACCGGATCAACCATCTGCATGGTGACCCACGATCCACGTTATGCTCAACACGCGACACGTGAGATACACCTCTTCGACGGCCAGGTCGTCGAAAACGCACACACAAACGCCTGAGTGTAGTGCTGATTAGTTCGCACGCTCGACAGTCGTGTAGTCGAGGTAGGTACTTCCGCCCACTGTGGAAAGTGTCGCCGTCAGACTATAGCGACCATCATCGGTCGCCACCACCACCTCAGACGTTTCAACGACGCGCCCCTCGTCGGCGGGTTCGTCATGCAATGCCTCCAGCATTACGCGGCCCGACATTGACGACGGAATTTCCAGACCCAACAGATGAAGAAACGTCGGCGCAAAATCGACATTCCCGGTAGGCACGTCGATGGTCGCACCCGCCTTTAGATCCGGTCCGACTGCAACCAGCACGTTGTGAATGTCAAAAGGACTCGAGCTGCCGTGACCAGCAACACCCCCTTGGGCCGACATACCGGCGAATCCGTAGTCGCCAACATCATCCGTCCAGTCGGCTGAATACAGAATCTGTGCCGACCGATCATGATCCCAGCGTGCGACGTCGAACGACAAAGTCCCGGGTACGGCGCCCTCAACCGAGCCCAGTTCTTCGGCTCGGGTAAACACCGCCCCAATACCTTCAGTCTCTTGTAACGCTGCCACGATATCTTCGACTGTCGACGGATCACCATCGTTCACATAAATCGCGCCAGGCCCGGCAACTATGCGGGGAGTACCATCCTCAAGCATCGTACTGAAGGGAGCCAGCACCGTGTTGAGGTCGGCCATACCGGTGTGCTGTGAAAAGCCATGATCCGACGTCACCCAAATGTTGGTCCGCTCGAGCAATCCAGCCGCCTCCAACCCAGCCTGGATACGATCAATCTCTGCATCCAGCCGGAACAATGCTTCTCCCGTGAGCGGATGACCCACGCCATGTTGATGAGCCGTAGTGTCCGGATCACTCAACCACATGACCGTGACCGGCGGATCGATGGACGGTAGGAGAAATTCCAGAAACGCATCGACAACCCAACGGTTACGCGCGTGATTCGGGGTATTCGCCTCGGGCACGGGCCCCAGCCGCTCGATAGCCTCCGAGTGCAACCCCTCAGGTAGGCTGTAGTCATAATGGAAGATCGCCCCACCCGCCAACGAGTGATTCAACAAGTACGACGACCCGCTCGATCCGGCGCTCGCCACCAGGAGCCGCTGGCCTGCAGACTGCAGGGCTTCACCAAGCGTAACCGTAGACAGAAGCCCCGACGGCTCTTCGGTCTCGACCTTCAGTAGATTGGCGCGGTCACCGGTATTGAGGAACCGTGAAGCATCGACCACAGGGAAAAACACCGAATTCCCCAATAATCCATGGGTCTCCGGATAGGCCCCGGTAGAAATCGACGAGGCATTCACGCGCGTCACTGTCGGAAAAACCGCGTGGTGCCGATTCATGACTACGCCACGCTGCCCCAACATGTACAACGTCGGCATCAAATGTGGAACGACGTAATCTGGCCGTAAACCGTCCAGCACGATCAGTAAATTGCGCGTCGAGTTCTCCCTCGACTCCGGTTCTCCGCCCGGACCACACCCTGTGAGAACAAGCAGGCTGAGCACGAACACCAGACTCGCCCGTGCTCTAGACATGGGTCGATCAGCGCGGCAAGTAGTCGCGGTCATGAGACATCCGATACGAATGCGTCAGGCTAGCGTTTGACAAGCCCCAGAACGGCACACGCCACAACGACCAGAAACGGCAGCACCGCGCCAGCAGCAAACAACATGGTGGCAAGAGAACTTGGTTCACTCGGCATGACCTGATTCCTCCTCAGCAATGCCATCGACCACAGGATTGCGGTCAATGGCCACAAACGGATGATTATAGCCAGATTCGGATTTACGGATAGCTCAACTCACTAATGGGACCCGAAGGGAAACGCCGTAAGCCAAGCGCGGGCGTGGTCCAGATCATCCGTGCGTAGGGTATCCGGGTTGATCCCCCGCTCAGCCCCTAGAAGGAAGGCCCCGAACTGGGCCCCGCGGTAGGACGATCCGCAACCGGTGAAAAGAAGGTGCTCGGTGCCCGATTCCACAAGCCGCCGAGCCAACTCTCTCGCCTCCGTGCGCAGGGTGAGCACACTCTCGATGAGCTCTGGTTGGGCACGGACATCTTCGACGGATGACTCTGCCGAATGTCATCGGTACCCCAGATCCGCGCTCACAGAGGCACGCGTGCCAGCTCGGACTCGGATCGTCACGAGTTGGCAGCGGAGCCCCGGGGTTGCGTGTGAGTAACTCTCGAGCCCACGAAGGAAGTTTGTCCGTCATGCTGAACTGTCGATGGGGCGTTTGTCAGGCCTTCGTCACAGATGCGGCCGCCACCGCTTGCGCCCGTCGCAGTAAACCAGGAGCCTGAAAGCGAACGCACAGATCAAAGAAACCTGGACGAAAGCCGGTCCATCGCAGTTCGTCAACACTCTGGAATAACCGTGCGGAGCATCGTAATGTCGCAAGGTCTCGAAACAGGAACGCCTCAGCCTGATGCGTCACCAACTCATCTGCAAGTCGTGCGGCGCCTCTCACCGTAACCCGCCAGTCTCCGGCATCGTTCGGAATTTTTTCGAGATGCTGATACCTGCCGAGTACCGCCGAGGCCGACTTCGCTCCCCATCCGCGGAGCCCGGGAAACCCATCGGCAGCATCGCCGACCAGTGCCAAATAATCAGGAATCG
>CAZPZZ010000003.1:69510-78538 GCA_964591245.1 uncultured Vicinamibacteraceae bacterium
AGCCCGGGAAACCCATCGGCAGCATCGCCGACCAGTGCCAAATAATCAGGAATCGACGCCGGAGAAACACCGAACTTCGCCACCACACCCTCAGCGTCTCGGATCGTCCCTGACCGCCGATCAAACTGCACCACACGCTGGTCCACCACGCATTGCGCGAGGTCTTTATCTGGCGTACAAATGAAGATCTGCTCTACCCTCCCGTCCTCACTCGCCACCGCAGCAGCCGAGGCCAAACCGTCATCCGCCTCGAGGTCTGTCATCGGCCATACCGTTATTCCCAACTCCTCCAACGCTGACTCGAGCGGCCCGAACTGCGCGGCAAGTGCCGGATCAATGCCGTCGCCGGTCTTGTAGCCAGGCCAAAGTGCATTACGGAACGATTCGACGACATGATCGGTTGCTACACCAAGATGCGTGACCTTGTCCTCCAGCAACGAGAGCATCGAATTGAGCACGCCACGCACGGCACCTATTTCATGACCGTCGACGTCAGTTGCCGAGGGTACCGCGTAGTAGTGGCGGAACAATTCGTAGGTGCCATCGACGAGAAAAACGTTCATGGTGTCTCAATCCGGGTAACCAGGAGTTCTCGCTGACCTCGAAAGGCTTACCCCAGGCCACACCGGAAAGACCCCGCCTGGGAATGACAGCCCCGGGTAGCCTTGAAACGAACGTTTACATTGTCGCTCCCGGAGAGACGCGGAGCACGAGGGTGACGTCAACTCTCGCGACGGGAAACCGATGCGGCCGTCGGACATGTCTCCCACCCAAGCACACTCAGTTCCTTACCTAGTTTCCTCGCCGCGTCGACCAAGGCGGACGCATCCTCAAAGCTCTCGCTTTCTTCAGAACCATCCGGATACAACACGACCATCTCACAGGCGTCGGATCGCTGGTCACAGTGAATGCCGATAAATCGAGGTGTGCTTTCACCTCGGTTAAAGAACCAAAGCATCACCGGGTGTTATCGGGAGGTTACCTAGAGGCACGACAGTCCTCGTCCGGATTTTTGGTGCAATCCTGTGTCAAAGCAGGTGCTTGTAGGAACATCGAAGGACACACACATTCGGGGATATGCGGTTACAGCAATCTTCGCCATCCCTGCGGCCGCCTCAACGGCAGTCCACAACGACTCAATGCTGGGAAGAGAAAGCCGGCGACCGTCAGCCCTGTCTCCATCCATCGGGTCAGGACCCCACAAATCTGGTCAGCGCCCGTGCCTCGACAGCGGACGAATGTCGATAGCCGCCAACTACTTCAACGCAAGACGGACTCGCACACCATTGAAATCAAGTTCAACGTCGGCCCGAGTGACGTCCGCAACAACGAAGTCGGCGACCCGGTCACCGATAGCGATCATGGTCTCGTTGATCACAGCGATCGAGCGTACATCGGAAGAAATGATGCCCTCGAGTGTCAAGAGAGACCCGTCAGGAGCGGTCATCTCACGGATGTAGATCCGCCCAGGCTCCAGGCGTGGCATCACAGAATCAACACTTGAAGAATCGACAGCCACGACCGTCGGCGGCGGTAGGGAAGTGGCCGTCGCGGCCTGGTTGGACGAGGCCTCGAGAACTCTCGCCTCGGAGGCGGCAGGCAGCGAGTCGACAGGCACGACGGCGGTTGGCGAAGGCGGCACAGGTAACACTGTTTCCCGACGCCCGCTCTCGGCCGGAGGTAGGGCCTCTACCCCGTCGACCCTAATGGCTTGCTCCCATCTGGGCAACCCAGGCCCAATAACCGACACGACGACGAAGGCCGCCGTCGTCACGGCACTTCCCACGACATACGGCCTCCATTGCGTCGGGCGTGACGCCGCGGCCTCCCTCGACGTCCAAAACCGCGATGACGGGAGCGGGTGGTCTTGCTCGGGCGCCTCGCGACCCGCTTTCTGCAGGGCGTCATTTATTAGGCTCATTCCAGTCTACCTCCGAGTTCTCGGACCGCCTGACGAACATGTCGCGTCGTCAACTGCGACTCGCCACCTACGTAACCAGCCAGCAGCGCCTTGTCGCACACGACGTTGATCAGACGAGGAATTCCACCAGAATAGGAATGGATCCGTCTCAACGCCCAGCTGCTGAACACGTCTCGGGAATCGACACCAGCCACGTGAAGCCGATGGAAGACGTAGTTCTCGGTCTCCGAAGATGAAAGTGCGTCGAGGTGGTAACGAACCGTAATGCGCTGTTGTAACTGGCGCAGCTTTGGACGCGCCAGTATTTTCCGTAGCTCCGGTTGACCGAGCAGCACGATCTGCAACAACTTATGCTGATCCGTCTCCAGATTGGACAGTAAACGGACTTGTTCGAGCAGTTCTGGACTGAGGTCCTGAGCCTCGTCGATCATCAAGACAACGCCGCGCCCCGTCTGAAACTCCGCGAGCAAGAACTCGTTGAGTACCTCAAGTGCCCGCACGCGGTCATTCCCTGGCGCCTTGAGACCGAACTCGGACAGGATGGTCCGAATCAGTTGATAGCCAGTCAAGCAGGGATTGAAAATCAGGCCGGTCGTGACCGCATTACCGAGACCCTGGAGAAACGCGCGGCACAGTGTCGTCTTGCCGGCCCCCACCTCGCCTGTGACTTGAATGAAGCCCTTGCGCTCCTCGACCCCGAATAGCATGTGGTTCAGCGCTTCACGATGACGCTGACTATAGAAAAGAAAACGCGGATCGGGGGTGATATTGAACGGTTGCTCGGCAAAGCCGTAGAACTCGTTATAGATGGCCATGACACCCGCGGGACGAACCAACGCCGATCGACAGCCTGTAAGCCAGCGTTCGTTACGTTTTTCGGCCGACAGGCCACGGTGCATTAGTGGGAAATTTTGTGACAACAACCCGGGCGTTGAGAAGGCGGTCCGCCTACATACCCAGAAGATTTGGCATGATCTTTTCTAAACCGCGTTCAGCAGCCCAGAGATCAAGCTCTGGCGTGGCGAGATCATCGACGAATGGATCGGCGAATCCTGCCACTCGGAGGTCAACCGACTTGAGATAGTGGCGACAGGTGCGGCAGGAATCCACACGTACATGTGACAGTCCCTCATCGTCCACGTGAAACTCGAGGCCCTCTTCACCGGACACGCCACACGCGGGACAGGTGGAACGCGAAAAAGACCAACTCACGGCACAGAGCGCACAGACGAGCCGACGATTACCCTGGGCCTCCGGCTCATCGTTCAAGATGGACGCCTGGGGCGGCCAGCCACAGCCTGGACACGTTCCCTCCGGTGCATCGCCCGCCTGATGTACGACCCGCGAGGCCATCGCCTCAGCGATCGGCTGCAGAAAAGCCCGGGCGAGAAACAACGCAGGAAGGAGCTCGCATCCAAGCGCTCGAGACTCGTCCTCGAAATCATCCCCACGCAAGAGCGCATTCAAGAGCGTAGCCCTCGTCTGATCGACAGCTGTCTCGGCGGCCGCGGCGGCCCTGGCTATCGGGTCAGGCGCAAGGGGGCCAATAGCGCGGCAAAAACTGACGAGAGGCACGGTAAGCGCATCTACTGGTAGGCGTTCGAGCCGTAACCGGGGTACCTCCGATGGATCGGAAGACAGGGTCTGGGAGACCCACTCCGGGATCATCGGGAGATCACGCAACGGACTCTGGGTGTCAAGGAGCGCAAGATAGAAATCGAGCAGGGCGTCCGCCGAGGGTCGTTGCCCCCGGAGCGTACGCGCCCGACGCACTCGAGAAATTGGATCGCTGACCGAGAAACGGCTCACTGCTTGCAGTTCACCCCGACGTTCATTGGACTCGTATCTCAGTCACCCGACCAGCGTGGGTGATGCAGGCGAGCCCAGGCGGTGGTCACCTTGCCGTCTATCATTCCACGCGCGGTCCCCGGGTAGGCCACCGTTCCAAGATACACATGCACGATCAAGAAGAGCCCACCACCAAGTGTGGCCGCGTAATGCAGTAGCCGCGCAGTATTCAACGCATCTGCACTGAAACTTGCCGGAAACCACAAGAGCACCCCGGTCGCCACAAAGACCACTCCTAGCACGCTTTGCACCCAAAAGAAGAGCTTCTGCCCAGCGTTGTATTTCCCGGCCGGAGGTACCTTCTCTCGTTCGTGCGCAGCGTAGTGCTTGATCGCAGCCAGCCATTGGCCGTCCTGCCGATCGAGAAACATGTCACGCACCCAGAGGCCAAACATGAAGAGAAGAGCAACCCCAAAGACGGCACCGATCTGTGGATGCAGGACCCGAACCGCAGGACCACCGCCCAGAATGGTCGTTATCCAGAACAGCGATGGATAGGCAAAAGCGAGACCGGTCCAGAGAAGCACCACGAAGGAGACACCGACCACCCAATGCACGATCCGTTCGAAAAACGAAAACCGGTGAAGCATCAGGCGCTCTCCTCCGGGCTTTCTGGACCGACCGCGAGGAAATGCACGAGTGCCGAGACGACCCCGAACCCGAGGAGATAGCCTCCCACACGTTGCAGAACATTGAGACCTTTGAGCTGACCTGGACTGGCCGTCGGGTGCGCGGGTAGGCTGTAGTCTTCCAGTCGATCGCCGTGAGGTACGACGTACATCATATGCGTACCACCGACCCCCCCGGGATTGTAGACGGCCGCGTGCTCATAGCCACGCCGCTGCAATGTCTCGACCTTCTTATCAGCCTGCGCGAGCATATCGTCCTTCAGGCCCCATTCAATGGCATTGGTCGGACACGTCTTGACACACGCTGGTTCGAGGCCTGACTCGACCCGGTCAATACACATATTGCACTTGGCTACGGTCTTCGTCTCCTTGTCAAAACGGGGAATGTCGAACGGACACCCAGACACACAGTACTGACACCCGATACAGTTGTCCTGATTGAAGTCGACAATGCCGTTCTGGTACTGCACGATGGCCCCGGGCGCCGGACAGGCAAACAAACAGCCCGGCTCCTCGCAGTGCAGACAGGCGTCCTTCTTGATCAGCCAGTGAAGGTCGTCACCATCCTCAACCTCGTTGAACCGCATCAGCAGCCAGGTATCGGGAGACAGGTCCCGGTGGCTCTGGAAACTCCCGAAGTTCTCGGTCTGCTCGACCTTCAGGTCATTCCATTCCTTGCAGGCAACCTCGCATCCCTTGCACCCGATGCATTTGGAAATATCGACAAGCTTCGAGTACACCGGGCCACCAGACCGAAGCGACTCTAGAGGAATCAGCGCGCTCGGACTGGCCGAGACCCGCTTAATGGACATGGGATCAGGCATGGACTCAAACCGGCTCTACGTTTACAAGGAACGACTTAAACTCGGGACACCGGGTGTTGGCGTCTCCGACATAAGGTGTCAGGAGATTAGCCATCGACCCCTGGGTGATACCGACGAACCCCCAGTGCACCGGGATACCGATTGTCCATACGGTGCGACCGTTGACCGTCAGCGGCTTGATACGTTTCGTCACGATGGCAACACCCTCAACCTCGCCGCGCTTCGACCAGACGCGCGCACGGCCACCGTTTTCTATACCCTTTTCGGCCGCTAAGCCTTCCGGAATCTCAACGAAGAAATCCGGCATGGCCTCGACCAGTAACGGCACGTTCCGCGTCACGAAATGCTCATGCTCGACGACACGATAGACCGTGCAGGCATACGGGAAATCATCGTCCGCCGTCGCCAGCGTGTCACGCACGCCGTCGTACCATTGCACTACCGGATTGACCGGTACGTCTTCGTGCAAGATATTCACCGTTGGGCTTTCCATCGGCTCATAATGCTCGGAGAAAGGCCCGTCGGCCAGCTGACTGCTGAACAGCCGCGCGACACCCTCTTCCGTCATGATGAACGCCCCGGCCGCGTCGGGCGGAGTCGTACGACCATAATCTGGCACGTCTCCGATCCACTCGCGGCCATTCCAGGCAATGCCCGAACGCGCCTGGTCCCAGGGCCTCCCTTCGGCATCGGCTGACGCCCGGTTGTAGAGAACCCGGCGGTTCAAGGGCCAGCTGAACGCCCAATCGTGGTGCATACCCAACCCGGTCGGATCGGCGGTCCCGCGGCGCGCCATCATGTTGCCGGCCTCGGTGTAGCTGCCCGCATAGATCCAGTTACCCGACGAGGTACTGCCGTCGCCGGCCAACTGACCGAACGACGAGAGTAACTCACCGGTCTCACGGTTGTAGCCGTTGATCTCTTTCGCCAATTCGACCAGCGTCGGTTCCCGTGGATTGAGATAGTCCCAGGTGAGATGTTGAATCGGCTCGTCGTAGGCGCCACCCTCTTGCTGGTACAACTCCTTAACCCGCCAGAACAATTCCGACAGGACATAGGTGTCGGACCGCACGCCATCCGGGGGATCGATCGCCTTTTCCTTCCACTGTGCCCACCGACCGCTGTTCGTGAATGACCCCTCACGCTCGATCCAGTGCGTCGTGGGTAGATACATGACCTCGGTATCAATCTCGGCGGGATCCACCCCTGGCGCACGCCAGAACTCGGCCGAATCCAGCATGAAGGGATCGATCACGACCTTCCACTTGAGGCGGGACATGGCTTCGAGGAGTCGTGGCACATCCGGACCAGCCAGGAGCGGGTTAAACCCCAGCGCGACAAACCCCTCGAGCCGGCCTTGGCGTGCCTCGTCCCAGATCGACAGCCACGTGGCGTCGCCGTCTTGCTTGCCCAGATATTGATAACCGAACTCATTGGCCACCGTGGCGTGATTGCCAAACCAGGCCTTGAGCTGCGACACAAAGAACTTGGGATAGTTGCCCCAGTAATTCACCGTATCTGGCACCAACGGCTGCGGTGTCGAATCTGCCAGGTGCGCCGTCAATGTCGCTTGATCCGGCGTCGGCACCTTCAGATAACCCGGCAGGATACCCGCCACGATAGCGTGATCGGTCGCACCCTGGACATTCGCATGACCACGCAGGGCGTTGATTCCGCCGCCCGGGCGACCGATATTCCCCAGCAAGAGCTGCAAAATGGCCGCAGTCCTGATGATCTGACTCCCAACCGTGTGCATCGTCCATCCGACCGCGTACATGATCGTCCCGACGCGGTCGGCCCGACCGGTGGAGCAGATAATCTCGGCCATCTCCAGGAATTTTTCCTCGGAACAGCCGGAAATCTGAGCGGCAACCTCTGGGGTGTACCGATCGTAGTGCCCTTTCAGGAGTTGAAAAACACACTGCGGGTCTTCGAGCGTCGCATCGCGAATCACATAGCCGTCGGAGCCACGCTGATAGTGCCACGAGGTCTTGTCGTAACTACTCGCCGCCTCCTCGAAACCGGAGAACAGCCCATTCTCGAACCCGAATTCGCCACTGACCAGAAAGGTCGCGTTCGTATGTGATCGCACATAGTCGTCGTGGTACAGGTCGTTGGTCAAAATGTAGCGGATCAGCCCACCGAGCACCGCAATATCCGAACCTGGTCGGATTTGCATATGCTTGTCAGCCACGGCCGACGTACGCGTGAATCTGGGGTCAATCGTCACCAGCGTGGCGTTATTCTCGTCACGCGCCTCGATGGCCCACTTGAACCCACACGGATGGTTCTCTGCCGGGTTAGCCCCCATCACCAAGACGACATCAGCATTTTTGATGTCCTTCCAGTGATTGGTCATGGCCCCGCGACCGAATGTGGCGGCCAGACTGGCCACCGTAGGGCTATGTCATATGCGTGCCTGATGATCGATGTAGGTCAATCCCATGGCGCGCATCGTCTTGGTGATGAGATACGCGTCTTCATTCGCGACGGTCGCACTTCCAACCCATGCGATTCCGTTGCAGCGATTGACCGTACGCCCTTGGCTGTCCTGCTCGACAAAGCTGCGATCGCGTGACTCCTTGAACTTGCGAGCAAACCAGTCCATGGCGAAGTCCCACTCGACCTCGCGCCATTCGCTGGCTCCAGCCTCACGAAACATCGGACTCTTACGCAGCCGCGGACTAATCGCGAGCTGCATCTGCGAAGCCCCCTTCGGGCAGAGGGTACCGCCATTAATCGGGCTGTCTGGATCGCCCTCGACATGGATGACGGTGTTTGTCGTGTTCAGACCGCCTGTCCCATGGACGTAAGCAATCGTGCCGCAGCCCACCGCGCAGTACGGACAGACCGTCTTGTATTCCCGCGCATGGCGGATCTTGAGCTGCCGCACCGCCGCGTAGGCGGGTTTCAGGTCGAATCCGAGCGCGCCGGCAGCAGCAGCGCCAGTGACAGTGGCTTTCAGAAACGTTCTTCGAGAGAGTACCATCCGAACTGTTGTATACCACGACGTTGCCTCTTGGCGAAACTAGGCAAGAGGAAAGGAGACGGATCAGAAGTCCGCTGTTCACATAGAATCGGTACATGCCCTCTCCTCTGCCGGCCACGCCCTCCCACGGTACCCGCACGGTCTCCGTGCGCAAGAGGGACGGCTCCACCGTATCTGACCTCGTTGCCGTCGAGGCCCCTCTGGAGATTCGGATCGGGGACCGGCCCCTGGTCATCACCATGCGCACCCCCGGACACGACCACGAATTGGCCACCGGATTTCTCTTCAGTGAAGGTATTTTGACAAGCCCCGACCAGATCGTGTCGATGCGCACTGAACCGGTACCGACCCAGACAACCCCTGAAGAACTCGCGGCGGGTAAGGTTGGCGCAGGCGACCGGGTGCTCGTGGAGCTCTTGGATTCCCCCACCGAAGCCGTCCAGCGCGCTCAACGGGATTTCCGCGCGACCGCTGCGTGCGGTGTCTGCGGGAAAGAGAGTTTGGAACATCTCGAGCAACCACTCCCGTCAATTACTCCGATCGCGTGCTCAACAGAGTTGCTGACACGTCTTCCCGAACGGATGCGGCCCCACCAGCCACTCTTCAAAGCGACGGGGGGTATTCACGCCGCCGGGCTCTTCACACTGGACGGCGAGCTCTTGTCGGTGCGCGAAGACATCGGTCGCCACAACGCCGTAGACAAAGTCATCGGACGGGCGGTGCTCGATGGAGCCATCACGCTCGACGACCGTATTCTGGTCGTCAGCGGACGGGCCGGTTTCGAACTCGTACAGAAAGCCTTGAAAGCTGCCGTTCC
>CAZPZZ010000003.1:78638-82117 GCA_964591245.1 uncultured Vicinamibacteraceae bacterium
TCAGCGGACGGGCCGGTTTCGAACTCGTACAGAAAGCCTTGAAAGCTGCCGTTCCGGCGATGGTGTCGGTCGGCGCCGCTTCCAGCCTCGCGGTCGACATGGCCACCGCGGCGGGGATGACCCTCTTTTCTTTCGTCGGCCCTAGCCGCGGCAACCTCCACATTCCTTCCTGAATCTGGATTGCTGCGGGAATGCCGTCGACGACGGAAGGAATCGAGCGCAGACGGAACCGCAATGTCCGCGCCCGCGCGCTTTCGTACGTGCTATCCTGCCAGGACACGGAATCAAGGACATGCCGATACACGTCTTGCTCGGCGTCACACTGCGTGGCTGGATTCGAATCGGGCTGGTTGGTTGCGCGATCGCACTGCTGTTTTTGAACTGGACGTTACGCAGCGTGCCAACAGAAACGGGCACCGCAAACTTCGAAGTCGTAAGGCTGGACGAGTTGCCACCTCCCGATGGCGAAGCCAGCGAGAACGTGGACGACCCGCTGCTGGTCAACGACGACTGGTACGTGCGCAATATGGCAACCGCGCACGGCGCGTTTGTCATCGAAGTGGAAGCGAAGGACCCGAGCCAGACCGAAACCATCGCCCGAACCCTCATCGAGCCGATCAAGGATGACTACGCTGAGATTCTCGTGTACGTGAATCAACTCGGCGACGACTCCGACCTACCAGCCCGGCGCATGCAATGGACCCCGCGGGACGGGTACGTCGAGATCAGTTACGACTAATCAACTGCCACAAGTTGATCTGGAGCATCCGCCCCGCAGGGCGGTGCCCTTGTGGCCGACGCCAATGGCCCTCACTTCCTACGTCCACGGCCAGAGATCGACCCCTCTGCTGAACGAAACAATCGGCGCCAATCTCTTCCGCACGGTCAAGCGTTTTGGCGAGCACGACGCCCTCGTCGCTCCTGCCCAAGGGTACCGGGCAACGTACCAGCAACTGTGGGACGCTACAACGGCCTTGGCCCGGGCTCTGCTGGCACGAGGTATCGACCGCGGTGACCGGGTCGGAATTTGGGCACCGAATCGGTTTGAGTGGGTCCTGATCCAGTACGCGACCGCCCGCATTGGCGCAATTCTGGTCAACATCAACCCCGCATACAAGACAGCCGAACTTCACCACGCCCTCAATCAATCGGGCGTGACCCTGCTAATCATGTCGCGCGGCTTCCGCCAGACCGACTATGTGGACATTCTCGAACGCGTGCGGCCCGAATGTCCGACGCTACATCAGACCGTCGTCCTGGAAGATGACTGGACCGGATTCCTCGAAGACGGTCGCTCGGTGAACACGGAACGACTCGTCACGCGCGAGGCAGCGCTGACCTTTGACGACCCAATAAACATTCAGTACACCTCAGGCACGACCGGCGTGCCCAAGGGCGCCACCTTGTCCCATCACAACATCCTGAACAACGGGTTCTTCTGCGGCGAAGTGCTGGGATATGACGAACAAGACCGCGTCTGCGTGCCCGTACCGTTCTATCACTGCTTCGGCATGGTGATTGGGAATCTCGCCTGCACGAGCCATGGCTCGTGCATCATCACGCCTGGGGGTGCATTCGACCCAGGCCTCACTCTGGCCACCCTCGCGGCTGAACGATGCACGTCACTTTATGGTGTGCCCACCATGTTCATTGCTCAGCTCGATCATCCTGATTTCGCTGGTACCGACTTCTCATCCCTCCGCACGGGCGTCATGGCTGGCTCGCCGTGTCCGGTCGAAGTCATGAAACGCGTGCGCGAACGGATGCACATGCCGGAAATCACAATCTGCTACGGCATGACCGAAACCTCGCCAGTCTCAACCCAGACCCGAGTGGACGACGCGGTCGAAAAACGGGTGGCAACCGTCGGCTCCGTCCACCCGCATGTCGAGGTGCAGATCATCGACCCCGACACCGGCCGGGTCGTGTCACGAGGCCAACCAGGTGAACTCTGCACACGTGGTTACAGTGTGATGCAGGGGTATTGGAACGATCCATCGAGCACACGTGCTGCGATAGACGGCGACCGCTGGATGCACACCGGTGACTTGGCTTCGATGGACGAGGACGGCTATATCCGTATCGTGGGGCGCATGAAAGACATGATCATCCGGGGAGGAGAGAACATCTACCCGCGTGAGATCGAGGAATATCTCTATACCCATCCGGGGGTGGCCGAGGTGCAGGTCGTCGGCGTCCCGTCAGAGCACTACGGTGAAGAAGTGGTCGCGTGGATCAAGCCGATGCCGAACGTGCGCCTAGACGGAGACACCTTGAAGGCCTTTTGTCGCGGCGCTATCGCGACCTACAAGATTCCCCGATACTGGAAATTCGTGGATCTCTTTCCGATGACGGTCACCGGGAAAGTCCAGAAGTACCGCATGCGTGAGATCTCAGAGGCAGACCTCCAACAGAGCGACAACGACCATCCGGATTAAGCGCTGGAAACCGTGTGAGTAGGGGCAGGCCCTCCACCAGGGAATCGGATTCCCTGCTTCTCCAAGTACTGACGGATTTCAGTCGCGTACGCGAAAAGCGCCGGGACACCACCCGAGTGCAGCATCACGACAGGCTCCTCCGGAGACCATCGCCGGCTCCGCTGGTGCGCACACACCGCAGCAAAGACTTTCCCCGAATAGACGGGATCGAGCAGGATGCCCTCAGCCCGAGCCATCAAACCGATCGCCTCAAGACCGTCGTCCGTCGCGTCGCCGTAACCCCGTCCGATGAATTGGTCGTAGATCTCGACCGGCCCGCGTGGCAGCTCAACCTCCCACTCAAGCAGGTCACCGAGGGCCGTCCACCACGTCTCCAGGTTCTCTCGACATCGGTCAGCCTCGACATTCACGCTAATGCCGACCACCGGACAATCGAAATCGCGCGCCCGAAGCGCCGCAAGGACGCCGGCCATAATGCCCCCTGTACCGAAGGGTAAATACACGGCTGCAGGACTGAATCCAGCAGCGGTCATCTGGTCGGCAAGTTCAAGTCCGGCCCGAACGTACCCCAGACAACTGAGCGGGGTCGAACCGCTCACAGGAATGTAATAGGGCCTCTCACCCGACGCTCGGAGCTCCTCGCACACCGCCTTCGCGTGCTCTTCGAGTTCCCAGTGATCCTCGGTCTCAACCGAACGCACGTCAGCCCCCATCAGGTAGACCGTCAGCAAATTTCCTTGGCACCTGTGTCGGCTCGCATCGCTGAGCACCACAGCGACACCGAGCCCAACGCGGCGGGCCGCGGCCGCCGTCAATCGAGCATGGTTGCTCTGAGCACTTCCACAGGTAACCAGCACTGTCGCACCGTCAGCCCGTGCCTTCGCCACTTCGTACTCGAGCTTCCGTGGCTTGTCACCGCCGAGAGCAAGATCCGTCAGGTCATCGCGCTTGAGATACAGACGTACCCCCAATTCGGCGCTCACGTGTTCCAGAGCCTGCAATGGGGTCGGCTGCCGAGTGAACGTCTCTCGTGGATAGCGG
>CAZPZZ010000004.1:0-38249 GCA_964591245.1 uncultured Vicinamibacteraceae bacterium
CGGCGATTCTTCGGGCGGTCATCTGGCCGCGTTGGTGGCCACGCTCGGCGACGGACCGTACGAGCGGAGCGGTGGCTGGGACGAGGCGCGAAGCGACATTCGGGCAGCGATCAGCGCCGCCGGACCCTATGAGTTAAATACCCTCTCATGGGGCAATCTCTGGGCACCGGTAGAGGGAGATGCCACAGAACAACGACGGATCGCCTCTCCTATTGATCAGATCAATGCCGCGACCAAGCCGATATTGATCATCCATTCCGATGACGATCGTTCCGTACCGGTGCAGCAGGCGCATGATATGACAGCGGCGCTCGAGGCCGGTAACATTCCGCATCGGTTCGTCCACTACACCGACCGCGGACACATGCGCATCACCGACGAAGTGATCGCCGAGACGCGAGCGTTTATCGAAGAAGTTGAGACTCGTTGAGAATTGAAGTACGGGAGCCGAAGAAACCGTGCTGAAAAAAAGATGGCGGAGAGGGTGGGATTCGAACCCACGTGCCGGTTACCCGACAAGACGCTTTCGAGGCGCCCCCGTTACGACCACTTCGGTACCTCTCCGCAAATCGGTAGGCCTGACGGCTTTTTCGCTACCTCTTCCTGTGGCCTCGCGCCACCACGACCGGCTCACGCGCCGCGGCGTTCGGCAAAGAACGCCTGCATCAACTCGCGGCATTCTGACTCGAGTATGCCACTGACGACCTCGACTCGGTGATTCAACGACGCATCATTGATCGCTTGCATCGCCGACCGAACGGCGCCCGCCTTCGGCTCGAGTGCCCCGAACACAAGACGCGCGACGCGCGAGTGGACCAGTGCCCCCGAGCACATCAGGCACGGCTCGACGGTCACATACACCGACGCTCCCGTGAGGCGATAGTTCCCAACGCAACGGGCCGCATTCCGCAACGCCACAACCTCGGCGTGCGCGGTCGGGTCCACCTGGTGAATGGGATGATTACATCCACGCCCGACGATACGCCCCTCGAGCACCACAATCGCACCAATGGGCACCTCTCCAAGAGAACGGGCCCGGTGCGCCTCACTGAGCGCCGCACGCATGAATTCATGGTCGTTGCCGCACTCAGTCACAAGACCCTATGGTAACTGATCGCCAACAGAGTTGGACGCGGGGCGTCGAACCCTACTAGCGACTCGGTGATTCATCAATCCACACCCGGATGTTGTTCCCCGCCCCCATCACGCGCACGACCTCCCCGCGCAACGGACTGAGCGCCTCAATAGCAGCCCTGACATTGAGCAGTTCGCCTTCACCCGAGAGCAACGCGTCGAGGACGACGACCGGCACTTCAACGCGCATCTCTGCTTCAACATCACCAGCATTCACAGTGAGCAAGACGGACTCTCCCTCACGGACAATCTGTACGTCTTGCCCCTCGAATTGGAGCGGTCCAAATTCGATGTCACCAGCGTCGCGCAGTTGATGCCAGATGGTGCGAATGGCAGCCAGGGGAATCTCTTGGTCTCCACCAAGTTGTAGCTGTCCGTCGGACACGATAGTACCGGGAGCCATGGCGAGCGCTGCTTCAATGACAGCCAGCGGTAGATCGAGGTTCATGTTCCCCGTACCGCCGGCAACGTCAATGTGAATCCAGGGTGTCGGCTCTCCCTCCGGTTGCCCCCCCTGGGCGCCCCCCATCATCACGGAGGCCGCCCACACCGCCACAACCCCCATTACCTTGCTCACCCGGACGCACTCTTCTCTCATTGCAACCTCTCCTGCCTTCCGACACGGCACCTTCAACCAAGGCCCCTTGAGCAAACCACCGCACGAGAAGACTCGGTCTCCTCTGCACTCACGCGAGGTCGGCCGGGTACGCCTGCGTGAGTGTACATGGGTGCCACGAGCCGAACGTAGCCCCCTTTCACGGCCGCGCACCGAACTGCCCAACGTCCAGTGTCGACTTCAACGTATAATCTCGCTCTTCCATGTCTGAGCTGGTGGAAAGACGTCTCGCCTCATCCAAGCACTGGCCGGGTCGCCTCTTCTCCAGCGGACTGGCACTCCTGGTCTTGGCGTGCACCATGGCCGTGACCGAACGGGCTCTGTGCGCTCAGGAGCGACTCTCGCTCAACGTCGACCTCACCTTCTACGGAGACAATACAGAATTCTTCAATCCATGGCGGGAAGGCGAAACACTGCTCGGCACCGAAGGTCGCGTCTTCCTGGATGCGGAGCTGAGCAAACATGTCACACTCCGCGGTGGAATTTTCGCCGACCACCGCTTCGGGGACACGAATAACTTTCACATCGTGCGACCGGTACTCGCGCTGCACCTGCAGAACGACTTCACCCGCTTCATCATGGGGTCGATCGAAACCGGCACCCAACGGGTCGGTGACGGCCCCGACAAACTTGGCCCACATGGCCTACTGCCTCCATTACAGCGCGAGTCTCTCGCCTTCACGCGACCAGATGAAGCCGGCATCCAATGGACCTTCGACACCCAGAGGCTCGAACAAGACACCTGGATCAACTGGCAGCGACTGAATACCGAAGCGAGCCGGGAGGTCTTCGACGCTGGAGTCCGGGGTGAACTCGCCATGGCCGACAACCACCCGGTCAGACTCAGCTACCAATTCCACATCGTTCACCAAGGTGGGCAACTCTTTGCCTCGGGCCCTGTTGGTGATAGCTGGGGAGGTGGACCTGGCGTGATCGTCGACCTCCCCAAAGGCCTCTTCGACCGACAGACGGCCGAGATCCACGGCCTTGTCTCCCGTGACATCCCTGACCGCACCTTAGCCCCCACCGCGGGCACCGGTTTCGGCGTGTTTACGCGGTACGCCGCGCAACGCGCCGGATGGCGCGGACACGTCATCGCCTGGCGCGCTCGGGACTTCGTGAAACAAGATGGGGATGAAAACTACGGATCGTTACGGGAAGACTGGCGTCTGGTGAGCCTACGGCATTATTTCGAGGCCGGGTTGACCCGAACGTACTATCCGGCCCCACAGATGGGATTCGAAGTTGCCGCCCGGATACACCGCGTGGATACCCACCATGACTATTCGTTCCGTATCCTCGCAAAGGTCGACCTGAACATCCCATTCCCGACACCGGGCGTCCAGTGATTCGGCCGTATCAGCGGGATCGATACAGCTGACTATCAGGGGGCGCGCCACCATTCACTAGAGCGCCGCGATGAATGCATCAGTGAGCGCGTCAGCGGATTGCCGGTTCCACGTCTCGTTGACGCCGACGAGCAGCGTACCATCAGCACGAACGGAGCCAACGTCGATCCCACGATCCGACAGTCCCCGCCGCATTGCTGTCGGGTTCGCACCGGCGACGCGCACGCGGAAGAGGTTGGTGGGCGCCGGCATGCGCTCAACCTCAAAGGCAGTATGTTCCGTCAACTGCGTGATGAACGCCTCGGAAATGTCGATCGCCTGCCGAAACCGCTCGACAAACCCGGGAAGGTAGTGGAGCGCAACCGCCGCAAACGGCCACGCGCCGGGCAGACCAGCCCCGAACATGCGACGCGTGTGATACATCTCGTCGAGCAAGGCTCGCGGACCCGCCAGAATCGCCCCGGATACGGCGTTGAAATATTTGTAGAGCGATACGTAGACGGTATCAAAGGGGCGTGCGTAGTCGGCAACATCAATTCCGGTATAGCCACTCTGCAAGAAGAGCCGCGCCCCGTCGAGATGAAGTCGAATGCCCTCTTGCTGGGCAAACGCCACCACGCGATCCAATTCCTTCTGGTCGAACATTTCTCCGAATTGGCGTCGCACGGGCGTTTCTATCGAGATCACGGATACGGGTCGCTTCACTCGCCCGCTGGCCGTTCGGTCAATCGCGGCCCGCATCTCTTCAAGCGTGAACGTACCGGAGCCTGGCGCCAATGGCAACAACGTGATGCCGCTCAACGTCTGCACGCAATCACCTGAATCATTGAACAGATGACTCTCGGCCTGCACAATGGCACGTCCGGTGCCTCCGGCAAGGGCACGAACCGCCAGGTGGTTTGCCAGGGTACCGGTGGGCATGAAAACCGCACGCTCCTTGCCGAGCATGGCCGCGAAACGCGCTTCGAGTTCGGCCACCGTTCCCCCATTCGAATAAGAATCGCGGCTGACCTTGCCCTCCTGGGCCAACTGAGTCCACAGCTGCGCCTGATCGGCTGGGGTCAACCCGAGCCCGTCCCCCACCATCCGCACTCGGCGCGACGACGACGCTCCCCCTGCACTGCCCTGCGCCCGAAGCCCACTGCCCTGGAGCCACCCTGCCCCAACGCCGAGGGCGCCCCCTTGTAAAAAACGTCGTCGGGGAATCGTCGTCATCGTGCCTCCACTGCAGCAATCCAAAGAACCGCCATCTGCACAATCCGGTTCTGACATACCGCCTCACATAAGATGCGGCTCTCGTTGCCGAACGTACCCTCAACTCATGGCAGCCTGTAGGCGAGGAGTTGCCCCGATCGGCCACTTCCACTTACAGCGACCACAATGTACTGGACGCCGTCGAGTACATAGGTCATCGGAGAACCAGATTGCGGCGCCGGCATGTACACTTCGCCGACCTCCTCGCCGGTGAGCTTGTCATAGGCACGGAGCATCGCACCCTGCTCCCCCGATGGCGTCGTGAACACCCCACCTTCGCCCGCAATGACCAACGTCTTCGTGTTTAATGTTCCAATCCGCCCCACGCGACCTGTACGTGGAATGTCAACACCGGCCAGTCTCGGATGGTTACGGATATTGTCAGGCGTCTCGCCGTGTGGCACTTGCCAGAGGATCTCCCCCTCGTTCAGGTCGATCGCAGTGATACGTCCCCATGGCGGCTTGATAATTGGAATACCTTCTATCGTCAACGCGGCGTCGCGAGCACTCACCTCCGACGCTCGGCCCCGGATGAAGTCCATCTCCGAGCGCTCCGGATCATTGATGAGTCCCAGGGACACGACCTGGGTGTAGGTATACAGGTAGATGATGCCCGTCTCCGGGTCGAACGACCCGCCACCCCAGTTCGTTCCTCCTGCCTGGGACGGCAACATCAGTGTGCCCCACGGCCCATCCGGTTCCGACACCGTCGGCGGTGTAAAGATCGGCCCAAGCCTGTAGTTCGAGGCGATACGCTCTGCCTCGACCCGAAGCTCCGGAGTGAAATCAATCAAGTCATCGACGCTAACCCCCTGCCGGTCGTAGGCTGGTGGTTTCGTCACATAGGGCTGCGTCGGGGCCAACAACTCACCGGGCACAGTCGACGCTTCGACAGACCGCTCCTCGATAGGCCAGACCGGCTCGCCCGTCACACGGTCAAACACATAGAGCCAGGTCTGCTTCGTCGGCTGCGCGATGGCCTTGATTTCCCGTCCATCAACGGTGATATCTACCAGGATCGGCGCACATGGCAGGTCCCAATCCCAGACGTCGTGGTGAATAAACTGGTAATACCAGAGCCGTTCGCCGGTCTCCAGATCCACGGCGATCAGACTGTCTGAGTACAGATTGTCGCCATGACGGTGCCCACCGTAATAGTCATTAGTTGGCATCTCGGTCGCGAAATACGCGATGCCCAGGTCTTCATCCACCGTCATCTGTCCCCAGACCCCGGTATTGCCCGTGTAACGCCATGAGTCATTCAGCCAGGTGTCATTCCCGAACTCGTCCGCGGTGGGAATGGTATGGAAGATCCATTTCCGGTCCCCGGTGTTGGCATCGAAACCACGAATATAGCCTTTGACATTCTCCAGCGTACGGGGGGCACTTCCAGGAAGATGGGCGGCCCCGATAAGAATCGTGTCCCCGGCCACAATGGGCGCGGCATGCAAGCCCACCTCTCCGGTGACCAGGTCAATCTCCTGGTCCATGTTCTGCTTCAGATCGATGAGACCGTTATCGCCAAAACTTGCAAGCCGACGGCCGGTCGCCGCGTCCAATCCGATGAGCTGATATCCAGGGGTGACGTAGAAGATCTCACCGGCCCCATCGTTGTCGCGAAAGGCGAGACCACGCCCCGAACGACGGCGCGGAGCGTTCGCCCCTCTTTCACCTTCATCAAGGCGATGCGTCCACAGCAACTCGCCGGTCGCAGCGTCCGCCGCAAACACCGCTCGACGGGTTCCCGCGGTGCTATAGATCACGCCATCGACCATGAGCGGCGTGGACTGAAAGTTGAATTCGGGTTCAGGGCCAAAATTGTCAGTACTCAGACTCCAGGCCAACTCGAGGTCGTTGAAGTTGTCTGCGTTGATTTGATCAGCCGGCGAATAGCGCGTGCTCGCCAGGTCACTTCCATACGTTCTCCATTCGAGATCTCCGGCCTCTTGCGCCAGGACCGACGTACTGGCCACGAGGATCACGCCGGCCATCGAGCACATCCATCTGCGTACCACACGCCCTCCTTATGAATCGTCAGTGAGACCCCTGCCCCACGTCTCTCTCATTCCCGTATCCGCGCATCCTACCCCGGACCGCAACATCTTCCAACGCATCAGCGAGCGCCATGCAGACCGCTACACTCTCCCTGGGGGAAGACCGTCGCCGGGATCCACCGGAATACAGGAAAGGGAACTCGTCATGAGACCGCATACGGGCATTGGGGTAACCGCTATTTTCACTGCGCTGTCGCTCCTCGCTGGCATGGTCGTTGTCATGGCGGGTGGACAACGAGGCACCACTCGCGCGCCAGGGCAGCCAGGCTTCGACACAGGCACGGTCGCCGTGCAGGTAACCAACCGCCCAGGCGTCATGGTGACCAACAAACCGATGGTCATGGCGCGACAAAACGGTCCATGGGTTGTAAGTTTCGCAGACCCTGAGATGGGGGCAGGCACAGCGCTCGAATTCCTCCAGGTGGGAATTCCCTATCGATTCACCTGGCCCGGCGGACTCTTGGAAGAGCACATTGTCCGAACAGTCTTCAAAGATGGATGGGTGCAGGTTGAACAACCAGCAGGGACGGCCAGGTCGCTAAACACCTCGGCCGTGACAACAATCGACGAAATCACTCCCTAACGCATACAAGCCCAGGCCACACCCCTCGGCTCAATCGGTCGCGGGAATCGAAGGCTTCCGTCAGACCTTCGCCGATACGCACGCCGGAACGGACACGAACCTCTTATTTGGCCGCCCGTGCCGCTTCCTCTGCTCGCGCACCAGCAAGAATGCCCGCCATCGAATAATTCCCCTCATGGCACGCGTACTCGTAGAGCGGTTCGTCGGTTCGCAGAAGTTCTACTTGTGCGGTCCAAGGCCGTGCCCAGGTTTCGACGTCTTCGACCGTAAATTCGTAACGGATCGCACCGAGACCGACCCGTGTAAAACGCTCGATCAGCCGGGCCTCCGGGGTGGAGCCTCGCACACTCGTCAGGCGATGGAAGTTCTTCGTCTCGACCACGAGGGTGTCTCCCTCCCACCGACCTCGAGAATCCCCTACGAACTGCCGGAGCGTCCCATGAGGACGTCCATCCAGCGGTATGACCCGCAACGTGTGCGTCATTTCAATCAGCAACACCACATGGTCTGGCGTCTGAAAGAGATGCACATTGTTGTTATAGGCACTCGGGACCATGGGAAGCCCGGTCGTGAACATGCATCGATCATTCAGCCCGCGATCCTCCCAGGAGTCCGCAGGATGCTCCCGCCGATATGCCCGCCTCGCGGCGGCCCGTGCAGCGGCGGCCGTGGTCAACATCGGAACTCGTCCATCCGGTGGATCAACGATCAAGGACGTGCGTCTCGTCCCAATCGTCGTCGTTCCACGGTCAAGCCAAAAGTCGTTGTAGGCCCCGAGCGCACCATTTTCACCGCGGTCCACACTCGCGCCAGCCCTCGTGCGCCGCGCGGGGCGGTCCAGTAACTGCTGCTCTCGCTCGACGGTGGCTTGCTCGAGCGTGGCAGCCTCCTCTTCCGTCAGAAACTCCCGCTCAGACAGTTCTTCTGGGCGTTGAAGCGGTGTGATCGAGCGAAAATCCCAAATACCACCAAGTGCCGGATCACCCCAGGCGGTACGGAGCATGGACTGCGCCGTAACGGAAGCTACTGACATGACGAGGCTGAAGACAACGCCGATTCCAACGACTACCTGTCGATGCCGCATCTGAACCTCCGAGCAATGCCTGGCCGGTCCGTCCGCCCAGTGCTCTAAACAATGCCGTACTAGCGTCCCCCTGTGGGCAAGACAATAGGCACCGCAGGTTCTCTGATGCCAGGATGCCCCGCGTCCTTTCGCTGTTGAGACACAAGCGCCGCCGCCCGCAGGGCGAGATCCTCATCAGCGCGGGCCCCGGTCAGCAAATTCACCATCCCGTAATTTCCTTCGTGGCAGGCGTACTCGAATAGATGATTCAGCGGATCGGCGGTATCTCGCCGCTGCATAGGAATCGCGACCGTATACGGTTGCGTAAAGGTTGCCTGATCCTCCACGGTGAACTGGTAATCAATCGTATTCGAGTCCACCATACGGAAACGTTCGATCAGTCGAAGCGTCCCGCCCGGTCCTCGGTGCCCTGTCTGGATGATGTGCGAGGGTTGATAGTTTCCGCCATCCAAACGGTTATGAAACCCCGCGGTCTCGACAATGAGCGTGTCGCCTTCCCACCGCCCCCGGCTATCCCCTAGCCACTGACGAATCCCATCGCCCACATGATCGCGTCCGTCCAGTGGAATGATACGCGTCTCGTGGATCATCTCCATGACAATCGCGATATGATCCGGCGTCTGAAAAATCTGGTAGTTCGCGTTGTAGATATTGGGAATCATCGCGATCGGCAAGGTCCGAGAAATGCAGCGCTCCCAACTATTCCGATCGAGCCATGAATCACCTTCCCCCCGACCAGTTCTGGCGTCCTCTCGCTCCACAAGACGCTGTATGGCGTCCGGTCGCATGACCGGAATGCGACCGTCTGGTGGATCGACAATCAACGAGTCACGGCCTAGTGCACCGGCTTGCTCGAGCCAACCGGCCCCCGTCCCGTCAGTCGCCTCACGCACAGCCGCCTGCGCCGCCCGACTCTGCGCTCGTTCCTCTGTTGTCAACCGTTCGAGTGGAGTCGTCGTCGAGTTGTTCCACACGCCACGAAGATCCGGATGTCCCCATGGCGTCTTCGGAGCCAGAGCCGCTCCCTCTGAGTCCAGTCGTCCATTCAGCTCGGTCGATGCGCCCGACACGGTCCGAGAAGCCTGACCGGCTGCGTCCGTGCCGACACACGTGACTAGCACCAACACGAACAACGAAACACACTGTCGCGAATAACTCATCGAGCACACCTCCAGGTCATATCTTAGCGCGGTCTCAACGCCCTGCATCCAGAGCACACAACCCGGTCGCAGGAATGGGGACCCCGGGCTGCCGCTCGCGAATGAGAATTCACGTCGGAGCTCCCATCCGGGCCATCGAGAGAACAGTCCCAAGGTCTACCGTGACGGAGCCGCAACCAGCTTCCGAACCCATCCGTCGCCTTTCGTCAACAGATAGAGTTCTCCGCTCGCATCGATTCCCAGGCGCAGGTCAACCCGATCGCCTGGACCGTAGGTATTCGGAAAACCAGCCACCTCGACGATATCCCGCTCCTCACCGTCAAACATCAGTCGAATTTCCGTGATTTCCACCGGCAGCTCCCCATCGAGCGCATCCACGTCAAACGTTAACAACCGCCCTCGTGGAAACTCGGCAAAAACATACTGCCCCTGGAGTTCAGGGATCGCTCGACCTCGATAGACAAAGCCACCGCCCACCGCATTGCCGTCATCGTGGTCGTACTGCGCCACCGGATACACGAATTCGTGCTCATCGCGATCCGGAAGCGGATATACCGGTCCCGGCCCCGCTCCGACGGCGTACCCGCTCGCAAAGGTCCCCTCCCGCAACCGCCAGCCATAATTTGCACCAGGTTGACCAACATTGACCTCCTCCACCTGGTTCTGGCCAATATCCCCAATGAACATTCTGCCGTCGGTATCCCACGAAAAATGCTGGGGATGGCGAAGTCCATATGCCCAGATCTCAGGCGCCGCACCAGTACGCGCAACAAACGGATTATCCGAGGGAATGCCATACCCCTGGGTGGCATCGCCTCCGAGCGGATCGATTCGAATAATGGCGGCCTGAGGAACGGCCAGCGACTGGCCGTAGTCTTGTGGATCATGCGCTGCCCCCCCATCTCCCAAGCAGGCGTACAGCATGCCGTGATCTGGCGATCCGGGCTCGGCATAGGGATTAAACGCGATCGTACCGATGTTGTGATTCGGGGCGAACTGACCGATACGAAACACTTCCCGTGAAGAGCCACTAAAAACGTTGGCACTCGGGTCAGTCATGGTCCATTCGCGAATGACGCTTTCGTGACTTCCTGCGTCGTCCTCCAGATAGTCCGCAATGCCGCTGGCGGAATCGGTGCTGTACGCGGTGTACAACTTGCCGAACCCGGGCGTCCCCTCCTCAGCAAATTGTGGGTGAAAGGCCACACTAACCAGACCGGCCTCGTTCGGAAACATGGAATCATCGAAGCCGACGTCCTCTTCGCGCAGATCCAAGAATGTGACGGGCGCCATCCCGTCCTCGTCGGTCGCATACACGATCCCTCGCAGATCATTCAGTGCCAATCGACCGGCATCGTCTCCGAAAGGGACGAGATACTGAATGCGGGCAAACGCGGCGTTGATCTGTCTTCCTCCACTTGAGTCCGAGGTCTCCGGTACGCGTACAAAGGTTTCGGTCCCGACAATGAGATCGCCTTTGCGAATAGTCTCTGGGATCGGATCCTCCAGCGGCTCCAGCTGACCAGCGGCCGCGGAGAGGATAGAGGCGAACGTGAGGGTAGCTACGACGCTGAATACTCTTGTAACGTGCATTCAAGAAGTATGAACCGAACACCAGATGGCGGTCTACCTTTCGCCGTCCGACTCCGTGGGTGACCGCGCAAGAACCGGGCGTCAGCACCGATACGGATCCGCGTCCGCCTCACTCGCAGCCCCCGACTGCGCCATCGGGCCCACACACCCTCGACAACACCTTGCTGACGTAGTCACGGGTTTCTCCGTACAGGACAACCTGCCCGCGGACGTAGCGCTCAGCAAATCCAGGTCCTGCGTTGTAGGCCACAAGCGCAAGTTCCAGATCCCCAAACTTTTCCAGTAGCTGCGAGAAATAACGTACGCCTCCTTCGACGTTTTGCTCAGGTACAAGGGGGTTTACACCTAATTCCCTCGCGGTCATCGGCATGAGCTGCATCAGACCGATCGCACCAGCATGTGAGCGTGCGTCAGGGTCAAAGGCGGATTCGACCTCGATGATGGCCCGTACGACGGCTGACTCAACGGAGTACGCGTCAGCGTACCGTTGGATAATGACGTCAAACGGCTCGGGAGCGATATCTCGCCCTGTGAGCGGCGGGATAGGCTCACGTGCTCGCGGCGTGGTCGCGCGCACATACGCCCTATCAAGATAAGCAGCTGCTGCCTCGCGCCCGTATCCAACAGCCGTCATCAGCCGTGCGGTATCGAGCGCTCGGCGCCTGATACGTCCCGCGACAACATCGGCTGTCTCGCGCGCCGAGTACCCGACAGCGTCCATCCGGTACGCCATCCGGTTACGGGCCGCAACCCCCGGCGACGCGATCACCTCTAGTCCCGTGTCGAGTCTGGCCGCGTCACGAACCTCATCAAACGTAAACGGTCCCAAAGGGGCACGTCCGACCACGGCTTCAGCCAACTGCGAAAAATCCGTCCAGGCCGCGACTCGTTCACCATCTGTCATGGCATCCTGCCGTCGAACGAGTTCCTCGAACGCCCGGTGTACGGAGGTCAAATCGAAAAGCCGGACAACGAGTTCCCCGCTCGATTCGGGCTGGATAGCCGCAACTTCATTCGCCGACACCTCAGAATCAACCGCGCCACCGGCTAAGACCAGCAAGAGAACGACAAGGGTGGTGAACGCGACCGTCACGTTTCTATTCTCTGGCAAAGGTACCCGGAGTTGCAGTCGCGAGGCACCGCTCTAGGACATCTTGGTTCCGGACGACACGAATGCGGACGCTGGTGCCGGCGCCAATCCGCTGGAGTCCAGTCCATAGGTCGGCACCGGTATGCACTGGATATCCTGCGATGTCGAGTACGACGTCACCGGTCCGTAGTCCGGCCTTCGCGGCCGGTGATCCCTCGATCACACCTCGAATGATCGCGTCTGCCGTATTCGTCACGACCCCGATGAACGCCTGCGACCCGGACGTCTTCGCCAGATCCGACACGCTCTGCCCCCGGAACGCCTGCGAGAACGTGTTGACGGGTGGTATCGATCGACGTCCGCACTCCACTGCCATGAACTCGGGTCCTCCCGGTGTTAGAGCCTCGAGCGTCAAGAGCAAGAGGAACGACACCACCGCCATCCCCTGGAACAGGCGCCGCATCATGGATGACCATCCTGCCACATCCGCTCACCATTCCCATGCGCACAACTGACCCCATTCATTTGACACGGTCCGACCGAATTGATGTTCAGTGAGATAATCCACCGCAATGGTATCTATCGAGGAGGAATCCGTGACCAGACCGGTACAATCCTGCAGCGCAACCTCGGTGTGCAGACAACTTGCCACCGGTGTGGCCATTGGCCTCGTCGCAGCCACGGGAACATTCGCTCAATCTCCGGACGTGATGGACCCCGCAAGCAACGTGCTTGCCCTCGAGCGCCAAGTCGAAACCGCAGTACTTGAAGCCAACGTAACCTTCCTCGATCAGATCTGTGCGGAGGACTTCACCTACTCCCACGGAGACGGCTGGACCACCGGCAAGCCCCTCCTCGGAATCGACCAAAGATCGGAGTGGTTGGCATCACTCCAGGGTCGTTATGTCCAACGCGAGGTGGATTCCCAACAGATCGAGATGCACGGCGATGTCGCCATCACCATGGGGCGGGTACGGGCACGTACGGGAGGCTCGGACGAGGCGCAACGTGCATTTAGTTTCTGGTATATCCGCGTCTGGGCGTATCGCGATAACGAGTGGCGTTATCTCTCACACCGAACCGTACAGGGTCCGAACTACGAAAATTAAGTCTGGCACCATCCCACTGCTCGCAGAAATCCAGGCAGTCCTCCGACCAAGAAATCTCTCAGACTGCAGGGGTTGGCTCCGCCAGCAGCGTCTCGATCTGTGAGGTCATCTCTTCCAAGGTCTCGGTATAGAAGCTCCCACTTGCCGGACTCGGAAAGCCGGCGTGCACTGCCCGTACTCGCCCGTCACGCCCAAGGATGAACGTCGTAGGGAACGCATTAAGGTTCACCGCCTGCGGCACCTTCGCGCTGACGTCGTCCGGAACGCCCGCGAGCAAAAACGTGTAATCGAGACCATAACGCTCAATGAATGCCCGCAAGCGAGTGGGGTCGGCGAGCTGCTCCTGCTCTTCAAACGAGAGAGCCACGATCTCCAATCCCTGCGCTTGATAGGTCTTGTAGAGACCAGAGAGAAACGGAGCCTCGTCGTGACAATTCGGACACCAGCTTCCCGTGATACTCACGAGCACCACTTTGCCAGCAAATCGAGCATCGTCATGACTCACCATCCGGCCTTCGAGGTCGGGAAAGTCAAACTGAAAGGGTTCCTCTGAATCCCGGACGGTCGTGAACTGAGATGGGTCCGTCGGCGAGGGCAGCGTCATCGCGGCCGGACCCTCTGAGGGAAAGGCCACCAGTTCACGTTGTCCGTTCTGCACGAGCAACAATGAACCATCGTCCTGCGGGGTCACCTCGAGCAGCAGCGGTCGAGCACCGGAAAAGTGACTCATGACGAACGTCCCATCGCGGTACCGGCCGGTCAAGTTTCCGGTGTCGCCGTCGACACGGAGAATCGCCCCCGACACTTCGGCCCCCGTCTGCCGAACAATGAAGCGCCACGCTTTCTCGCCCTTGCTGCTCTCGGTCGGAATGATCCAGACTCCCGCAATGGAGGGACTCGTCACATTGGTCGATTCAATCGCCACGGCGGGCTGGGCCCGGAAAGGATACGGAGCCCGAACTCCACGCAGGTACTGCCCCTCGAGCCGTCCATCGATGTAATTCGCCTCGAGGCGCGTCCCGTACTGATCGAACTCGATGACGACCCCACCATTGTCGAGCTGTCCTCCGGTCGACTCGATGAGCAGATCACCGTTGAAGAACATCCCGCCAAGTGACGAGACATCCTGCGTGATCTCGAAGACAAATGGCACATCAACGTCGTTGACCGTTACCGTTGCATTCCATCGCCCAGCGAGTGACGGCGGTTCCGGTGGCGCCAGACAACCGAACGAAACTCCGAGTGTCACCAGCATCAACCACACCGCGATCGACTTACAATTCATCGGTCACCTCGCACGAAGTTCGTTCTATTGGAGCCATTGAAAAAACCCGTGAAGCCCATCATCGTCTCTGGGAAGATGTTTCTCGTTCCTTCAGGATCAGATCACACACTTCCCTCACAGCGCCCTGCCCTCCGGGTCGAAGGGTTGAGAATCTGGCCGCCGCCTTCACCTCGGGGTACGCGTCGGCGACACAGATCCCAACGCCTACATGCCGCAAACAATCCAGATCGTTAATATCGTTTCCCACGTACGCAACTCGACCAGGATCGATGCCCCGCTCGGTGAGGATACGCTGGAGCGCCTCCCACTTCGTATCGCCCAACCCCTGAACACACTCCAGACCAAGCTTGGCAGCCCGAGCCGACACCACGGGATTCGTTTCCGTAGATAACACCAGACATCCCACACCAGAGCGGACCAATGCTTGCAGCCCAAGTCCGTCGGCGCGCGAACAAAACACCGCCTCCCGACCATCCTCCATGACGAGGACACGATTGTCGGTGAAGACACCATCGAAATCGAACACCACAAAGGTGACCGCGTCCAGATCTTCGCGTCTGAGTTGAAACGTCACGTTCATCCTGTCGGTGAATGCCGCTCCGCCATTCGATGATCACGCAGAGGCGCGGCTCCAAGAACGCCCTTTCTCCGGGCTCTGTCGATGACCTACCGATTCACTCGCCACACACTTCAGATCGGCTCCAAATTCTCAGCCAGAATCCACCCCACCGTGCCATCTTCGAGGGAAATCTCGATCCACGTATCAGTTCGACGGTCAATCTGCACCTTGGTGCCTTCGTGGATGGAGAAAATCTGGAGCGCGGCATCATCCGACGGTGCGCTCTGCACGTGAACCTCTTCCGCCATGACGATCGCTTCCTCGGCACGTCCAAGCGAAAACTCTCTCACCCCGAGGTTAATCCCGAAGACCACCGTGACTGCACCGGCGATGCCAGCCACACGCCGGCCCCAGGTCGCGAAGTGCTCGGGACGAAAAAGCACGGCAACAATCGCGCCCATCGCCACGAGGTATGCAAGCGCGACAAGCCAGACCAGCACAACACGGGGCAGCCAGCTCACCCACCAGTCCACAACACGAAACAACCAGAACGTCGGCCGGATAGTGATGTCATCAGCCGTCATGGACCGGGCGAGTTCGATATTCGCCCGGAGATCGTCATCTCCGGGCATCAAACGACGGGCACGTTCGTAGTACAGCATTGCCGGACCCAATTGACCGATCTTGAAGTACGTATTCCCGAGGTTGTAATACAGCTCGCCGCTTTCGAGTCCCTCATCGAGCACACGAACATATCTCTCGAGGGCACCATGGAAATCGCCCTGCTGATACCGCTGGTTCCCCTCGTCGAAGAACGCTTCCTGAGCTTTACCGGTCCCGACAGCGTGAAGTACCAACCACCCGGCGGTTACCAGCGTGTACCAGCTCTGTCGGGTCATGTCATCGCCTGGTCGAGGTCCGTCATCGCTTGTCCCGCACGGTCCAACATCTCCTGCATGGCCGTGTCGTCAGGCTCAACGGGCGCAAAGCGTTGTCGGTCACAGTCTTCGAGACAACTCAGATACAAATCAATTACATCGGAAGGAACCTGCCGATCGGAAAGCAAGCCACGAACGGAGTCATGAATCAAGCCAGCTTCGGCGACGTTAAGTTTATCTCCGAGAAATCCGTACATCGCTCGAGCAACCTCGGCATGGAACTCGCGGTGACTCCGCTGCGTCCTCAACGTCTCCGCCCTGGCGAAACGTCCTTTCGCAACACGCGACGCCCGCCGACGGCGCGCATAGGCCACATCTCCCCGTAACCGATCTTGATGGCGCCGTATCGCCGCGGCACCGGCAACCGCGAACAATGGCAGCACCAGTACACTCCAAAAGGACACACTACCCACCAACGAGCGGTCTATCGGATGAAAACTTGGGATCGCCACGCGGATAAAGCGAATGTCTTGCCGCTGCAGGTCGATACCCGTACGCAGGCGACCGATAGAAACAGTGGAAGCCTCCACCGCATCGCCGGACACCGTCAAAGCAATGGGTGCCGACGCGGCGACCTCGTAGGTGCCCTGCGCGGCATCCAAATACGCCAGTTCGATGGCAGGAATGACTGTCTCACCAGGCGCTCTAGGCACGAGAACGTACTCGAAAACCTTACGACTCCGCACCCCGTCTACGGTAGGCTCAACCCGCTCACTCACATCGGGCGGGTACACTTCAAGATCTTGCGGAAAATCCACCACGGGTGCAGCCAGTGTGCGGATATTGCCGGTCGCTGACATCTCGACCCTGAACGTCAGTGCATCGTTCGTCTCAATTCCAACGCTCCCATCACGATCGAGCGATGCGGCCACGGTAAGCTCACCAACCAGACCGGTGAACGAAGGCGGTTCCCCTTCCGGCAACGGCATCACCTCGATGTCCACCGGACTCGACCCGACGCCGAGCGCCACGCGTCCACCAAACAGGCCCCCACCCAATAATCCGCCAAAGGGATTTCCGAATGGATCTCCGAACCCACGGGAACGTCGTTGCCTTCGAACCTGCACCTCGAGCAACATCGGTTCCAGCGTCTTCGAACCCGCGCTCGTCGGGAATACGGCCACCCGACGAATCACGCGACTCGCATACTGGACGCCGTCACGAACAACCTGCTCAACCGGCCCTCGCTCCAGCGGGAGTTCCTCAACCCAAAAACCGGCTGTGCTTGGCTGTTGGGTGACATCAAACCCTTCAACATCGACACGCGTAAAGATTCGATACTCCACGACAACGGGCTCATTCACGTACACGCGCGTCTTACTCGGCGTCGCCGTCACAAACAGATCCTCGGCGGCCACCCCCCCATCTCCGCTCCTCGAACGGGAACGTCCGGAAGCAGTAGGCGCCCCGGCAATTCGAATCTGGAGTCGTTCAGTGCGGAGATTCCTACCTTCAACCGGAACCGTCACTGCCCCGATCTCAAAGGTTCCTTCCGCAGTAGCCTGATATTGGTATTGAATTGTCAATGACGTGGTCGTGCGACCGTTGACAAATTGCATCGAGGTCGAGGTACCCGATCCCAGATACGCAGCAAACGCCGACAGGTCAGGCAATTCGGGATCACCCTGAATCTGCTGGGTTCCCTGGACCTCGACGTTCAATACGAACCGCCGATTCAGGGCCACCTCATTCTCACTGAGATAGGCACGAACCTCCTGGGCAATTCCAGGCATCGGGTACGTCGCCAGCAGCGCGAGCACAAGCAACACTACCCGAGGTACTCGACAGAATATCTGTACGGTGATCACCATGGTCTCCGGGGCGGCCTCGCGGGCATCGTCGTCCGGCGACGACGTTGGATCTCGCCAGGGTTCTCAGTGATCGCCTGAAGCAACCGCTCCGCCTCTTCCTGGGTCAATTCACCAGGTTGAGACTGTGGGTCACCCTCCGACTGACCAGACTGATCTGGAGACTCCTCACCATCAGACGGCGTACCCTCAGGCTGATCGTCCTCGTCGGGATCTTGCTGAGGTTGTTCCTCATTCGCCTGATTCTCTTGCTCCGGATCTTGATTGGAGTCTTGTGATGACCGTTGGCCCTGATCATCATCATCTGACTCTGATTCGCTCTGTTGGGAGTCCTGATCGCCCTGCTGCTCACCGTCCTCGTTTTGGTCCTGGTTGTCGTCCTGTTCCTCTGATTCGTCGGATGAGTCCTGCTGCTGTTGCTCCTGCTGCTGCAATTGCTCCAGCGCCAACTCCAGATTGTGTTTCGCATCTCCGTCCGATGGATTCCGTCGCAACGCTTCCTTGTACGCCTCGACCGCCGGTTGGAGTTGCTGCTGCCGATACAAGGTGTTACCGAGGTTGTACCAAGCACCCGCCGCGATGACTGGATCATTGCTGGTGGCTGCCTGTTCATAGGCTTCCAGTGCCCGCTGAAAATCCTCCGATCGGTACATGGCGTTGCCATCATTGAAAGGCACGACCGGAGAGTTCGGAGCCTGACGCAACGCCTCCAGATAGCGTTCGTGCGCCTCCTGAAATTGGCCCTCCTCGTAGAACCGATTCCCCTCGGCAACCTCACTACGCCCCGGCTGCGCTGTAGCGAGCGGAGTCGCTCCCAATCCGCCAAGCACCACGCTCCAGGCGATCCAGAAGAATCGTGTCACCTAAACCTCCCCGACCAGCCGAGACTGACCCGTCGGCGGTCCGGCACGAGCACCTCGACGACGAGCAACAACAGCGCCAGCCCGAGAAATAACTGATATTGCTCGTCGAAGACCGTCACCTGCTCCTGATCGAACTCTTGCCCTTCTCCGGCCGTCACCTCCTCGGCCAGCAGTTCCAACTCTGTCCCGGTAGCCGACGCATGATAGTAGAGGCCACCGGTGCGGACAGCCATCGCCTGCAACGTGGCCTCGTCAAGCCTCGTGGTCACCACCGCGCCTTCGCCGTCGCGCTTGAACCCCCGGCTACGTCCCTCCGCATCGAGTTCAGGAATTGGTACGCCTTCGGACGAACCGATACCCACGCTATAGATGCGAACACCTTCCTCGACGGCGCGCTCTACCGCGCTTTCAACCTCACCCTCATGATCCTCACCGTCGGTGATCACGACGAGCACGCGATGTCGCCGGTCGGTCTCCGAAAACGCTTCAAGCGCAACGGAAACAGCCTGGCCGAGGTTCGTCCCCTGTAACGACATCATTGCAGGATCCATGGCATTCAGAAACAGGGTGGCGGCGCCATAGTCAATGGTCAGGGGACTCTGCACGAAGGCCTCTCCCGCGAAGGCCACCAGCCCAATCCGATCGCCATCCAATCGGCCGATCAGGTCTGCAATCGCTAATTTGGCCCGCTCTAGACGATTTGGAGCAATATCTTCCGCCACCATCGAAACTGAAAGGTCCAATGCCACGACGATATCTTGCCCCTCGCGACGTACGGTTTCGACCCGGGTCCCGAACTGTGGCCGAGCCAGCGCGGTCACCAACAGACCCACCGCCATAACGTACAACACCGTCTTGGCCATACGCCCAGGACGATTAACCGTGGACGTCAGGCGCTCCAGGAGTGTTGGGTCAGCGATCAGTAACAGATCGCGACAACGGCGAACGTGCGCCCACCAGGCCAGCCCTACGAGAACTGGAATCACGACGTACGCGAACAACATCTGCTCCGCAGCGAACCTGAACATAGTGCTCTGTGTCAGCCGATGGTGGCGATCACCATGCCATTCTCACGGTAACCGCCGCATGACAGTGGCCCCCAGACCAAACTCAAGGAATAGGAGCCCCATGCCAAGCAACAAGGGAACGTGGAACAGCTCTCCGTACCGGGTGAACTGTTCAACTTCAATCTCAGTCGTCTCCAATGCATCAATTTCCGCGTAGATTCGTTCCAGACTCTCTCGATCGGCGGCACGGAAGTACTGGCCTCCGGTGAGGCTCGCCGTTTCTTGTAACGTCTCCTCATCGATGTCAACACGAATCTGGGCATAGCGGCGACCGAAGAGCGGATCGTCCACAGGTACGCGTGCGACGCCCTGCGTCCCGGCCCCAATGGCGTAGATGCGGACGCCAAGTGCCTGTGCCATCTGAGCGGCAGTAACCGGATCAATTTCACCTCGGTTGTTGCGCCCATCGGTCAGCAACACAATGACCTTTGACTCCGCATTGGAGCCCTGTAATCGCTTGACCGCCGTCGCCAGTCCCATACCAATGGCGGTGCCATCTTCGACGATGCCGGTCTCGAGTTCGCCCAGGATTGTGGTCACAACGTCGTAGTCCAATGTCAGCGGCACCTGCGTGAACGCATCGCCGGCGAACACGACCAGACCAATCCGATCATTTCGACGCCCCTCGACAAAATCCGCGGCTACCTGCTTCGCCGCGACGATCCGATTGGGCTCCAGATCTTCGGCGAGCATTGAACTTGACAGATCAAGCACGAGAATAATGTCGATACCGTCCGTCGTCACGTTCTCCGCCGTGAGCCCGGTCTGAGGACGCGCGAACGCCACAATACATGCAATCAAGGCCAAGGTACGCAGGGCGAACAGCACATGTCGGCGGCGCCCCGTCTGTTGGTGATCCGCCCGTCGCACAATGGCAACCGAGGAATAGCGAAGGGCAGCGCCCTGTTGGCGTCCGCGGATGACATACCAGTACACGAGGAGCGGAACGGCCGCGAAAAGCAGCAAATACAGCGGGTCGGCAAATCGATAGATCATGCGACTTGACTAGTCTCCGGCGTATCCGAAACCAGTGGTTCAACGGGCTTGGTTGCATCGACCAATCCGCGTGCCAACACCATGAGGTCAAGACACTCGGAAAGGTCCGGCTGAAATTTTGCAAATTTAACGAGATCGCAGCGGTCGAGCACTTGCCGGAACTGCGTCACAATACTGCTCTCGATCCCTTGATGACGCAATCCGGTTACCACCTCACCGGTTGTCATTTCCATGGCGTCCAGACCGAACCGCCCGTTCACATAGACGCGCATGATGTCCGATAGACGAATGTGGTACGTCTTGATGTTCCCAGCCTCGAGCAATCCAGACGCTTCCAGTGCATCCAACGATTCCCAGGCGACAAGATGCGCCGGGGGCTGCGGAATGACCCCTACGGGAACCTCCGATGGCGTTCGCTGGCGGCGGCGCCGATAGAACCAAATCACCAAGAACGCGGCCACCGCGGCCATGATTAGCCAGGGGAGCAATCGCAGGACTTCGAACGGTATGGCCAACGGCCCTTTGATGTCGCGAAGCTCTCCACTTTCATCCCGACCGACACTCTCAACGGTGACCGCGGTACCCTCGGTGACGACTACAACCGAATCGCCGGTCGGCGAGGCGACCTCCAACTCCAGCGTCGGAAACGGCAGCACGCCGAGTTCAAACGCGGTGACCGCTAACTCCAGGCGGGAACGATTCAACTGTTCGTCCGCCTCCTCGCTCAACCGTACCTCTCCCAGCACCTCAAACGGCGCCAGATCAAGAGGCTCCGGAAACACCACCTCAGCGTCTGGGTCATGGGTCACCGTGATGACCACCGTGACCGGGTCTCCGATCTGGATAACCTCTGGCGTGATGGTCTGCTCAACCGTCGGGAGCACCACCTGGGCGACAGTTAATGAGGAGGTCAGCGCCAGGGTTGCAACCAGCACTATTGCCACCAATCGCTGACACCGCATTGGCGCCTGCACGACGTCGCGGTCAAACCGGATCACGCCACCCATCTTCATCGGAACCGTTTGGCTCGCTGCCGAAAAAAGCGCATCAGCCGATCCGCGTACGGACGGTCTGTCGTGATTTCGATGACATCGACGCCCGTTTTCCGGAACTCACGCTCACGTACTATCAGAGTCTCGGCAACATCTCGTTCGAATGCCGTTCGAAATCCAGGGTCTGACACATTGACAGTCACCTGCTCGCCGGTCTCGGCATCTTCAAGTTCGAGATACCCGACCGGCGGAAGATGTTGCTCCCTCGGGTCACTCATCCGGATGACCACCGTATCGTGTCTACGACCGGCGACCGCCAGCGCCTTGCGGTAGCCGGTCGCCAGGAAATCAGATACGACAAAAACCACGGCGCGGCGCCGGACCACCCGGGCGAGATACTCGAGTGCACCGGCTACATCGGTACCGCGTCCTACTGGTCTGAAATACAAGAGTTCGCGCAACACACGGAGTACGTGACGACGTCCTTTTCGAGGCGGTACAAACTTCTCGATACGGTCGCTGAAAATGATCAATCCCACCTTGTCATTATTGGTAATCGCAGAAAACGCGAGGACAGCGCAAATCTCAACCGCAACTTCCCCCTTCATGCGAGACGCAGAGCCGAAATCACCGGATGCACTCACGTCCACCACCAGCATCACCGTGAGTTCCCGCTCTTCATCGAAAACCTTGACGAAGGGTGTGCCATTACGCGCCGTGACATTCCAATCGATATTGCGGATATCGTCTCCGTAGTGATATTCCCGCACCTCGGCGAAATTCATGCCTCGCCCTTTGAATACCGAGTGGTACTCACCCGAGAACACCTCATTCACGAGCCCCCGTGTCGCAATCTCGACCCGGCGTATCTGTTTGAAAATCTCGTGTGGGATCACGGAACCTCGATGCTATTCAAAACACGCGTGACGACATCATCCGCAGTCATCTCTTCTGCCTCCGCCTCATAGGTCAGCAGCACACGATGTCGGAGCACGTCCAACCCGATGGACCGCACATCCTCCGGCGTCACGTAGCCCCGCCGGCGGAGAAAGGCGTGAGCCCTCGCAGCCTTCGCCAAGTTGATCGTGGCGCGAGGAGAGGCACCGAACGCGATCAGATCCGCCAGGTCGGCGAGATCGTAGTCTTTGGGTGTCCGTGTCGCGAATACCAGGTCGACGATGTATTTTTCGACCTGTGCATCCATATATATGAGTTCCACGGCCTGACGGGCCCGGAGAATCTCTTCCGGCTCGACCACGGCCCCAACCTCGGGCCCTGGCCCTGCCGCCATCCGACGCATGATTTCCAGCTCTTCATCCTTGCCGGGATAGGTAATGGCCAGCTTGAGCATGAACCGATCAACCTGGGCCTCAGGCAAAGGATAGGTCCCCTCCTGTTCGATCGGGTTCTGCGTGGCCAGCACCAGGAACGGCGAATCGAGCACATAGGTCGTGTCGCCGATGGTCACCGTGCGCTCCTGCATGGCCTCAAGCAGTGCAGACTGCACCTTCGCCGGCGAGCGGTTAATCTCGTCAGCCAAAATAATGTTCGCAAAGATCGGTCCTTTGCGCGTCTTGAATTCCGAATGCTGAGGGTCATAGACGAGCGTGCCGATCAGGTCAGCCGGAAGTAGGTCAGGCGTGAACTGAATGCGGCGAAACGTCGTACTGACGGCGTCGGCCAACGTGCGAACGGTCATCGTTTTCGCCAGACCGGGTACGCCTTCCATCAGTACATGCCCATCCGCCAACAGGCCGATGAGCAGACGTTCGATCATGTATTGCTGCCCCACAATGACCCGACCAACCTCCTCGCGCAACCGGTCGACAAACGCGCTTTCGGCATGGATACGTTGCTGAATGGCCTCGATGTCGTGATGCATGGTGTCGATGTACATCCTCTTGGGTCGGTGGGAGCACTCAGTGAGCCCCCTTCGAAACCTAGTATTCTACCTATTGAGCTGTCCCAGCGACGCAGGCCGTCAGGACGGCGCCGGCCCATTGCATACGGACGCCACGGACGACGATCCGTACACGGGTGGGAACGCAACCACAGGTCTGTGCACCGAAAATGCCGGACCGGGTCCCACCGACATCAGACGAATGTCTCGGCCAGAAAGTCGGAAGAGATGTAAAGTCGTGAAGCTCCCGATGGTAGAGTGAAGTTTCCTCTACACACGCCGAGGCCTCTTCGGGCCTGCATCGATGGGGAACAAGCCCCAACTGCGGAGACGTTCGATGACGATTGGGACATGCGACAGAATGAGCCGGCTGGTCCTCCTCTTGGGAGCGATGACTTCCACAGCATCGGCCCAAACCGGTGGTCTGTATACGGTCGGCCAAGCGGACACTGGAGCACGCATATATTCACGCTACTGCGCCACCTGTCACATGGCCGATTTGAGCGGCGCGTTTGAGGCTCCCCAACTGGCTGGCGCCAGCTTTCAGGCCATCTGGAGCACGCGACCGACGAACGAGCTTCGAACCCTGATCCAAAATTCGATGCCCCCAGGCCAAGGCGGTGCGCTGGCCGACGACGAATACGACGGGCTCGTCGCATACATACTTCAAGCCAACGGAGTTCCGCTCAGACCTGGGGATCAAGCAACACAGGCCTCGACGTCGCCTGCAGCACCGCCCCGCGATGCGGAGCCGCCCACCGGAAGCACTGCGGACACAACTGTCACCTACCAGGCTCTCGACACGTTCCAGCCGGTGACAGACGCGGCCCTGCGCAACCCGGATCCCGGTGATTGGCTGAACTATCGGCGTACGGACAATGCCTGGGGTTACAGCCCACTCGCTGAGATTACTCGCGAGAACGTGCATCAGTTGACCCTGGCCTGGGTGTGGGCAATGCCAGCCGGCAGTAACCAGCCTACGCCGCTGGTCTATGACGGCACCCTCTACCTTGCCAATCCGGGCAACCTCATCCAAGCGCTGGATGCCTCGACTGGCACACTGCTCTGGGAGTATCGCCGGCCGCTACCAGACGGGCTGCAGACGGGATTGATTCGAAATCTCGCCATTTACGAAGGCCTGATTTACCTGGCGTCCCGCGACGCGTTCCTTGTAGCCCTCGATGCACGCACCGGAGCTGTCGTATGGGAAACTCAGATCGCCGACTATCGCCAGGGCTATTCCAACTCCGCCGGGCCAATCGTGGCCGCAGGCAAAGTCATCAACGCGATCAACGGATGTGGTCGTTTTCAACCGGATAGCTGCTTCATCACAGCACACGACCCCTATACCGGCGAAGAACTGTGGCGAACGTTGACCATCGCAGGTCCCGGAAGTGTCGGTGGGGATACGTGGGGTGATCTATCACTGACGCTCCGTGGCGGAGGCGATTCATGGATCGCGGGAAGTTTCGATCCAGACCTCGGTCTGATCTATTGGCCGGTGGCCCAGGCCAAGCCGTGGGTCCCCGCCAGTCGTGGGCTCACCGTACATGACGCCGCCTTGTATACGAATGCCACACTGGCCATCGACCCGGACGACGGGTCGATTCGCTGGTACTTCCAGCACGTACCTGGCGAGGCACTCGATCTCGATGAAGCCTTTGAAAAAGTTCTCATTGACGACGCACAAGGCCAGAAGGCGCTATTCACCATCGGCAAAAGCGGCGTACTCTGGAAGCTCGACCGGGAGACCGGAGCATTTCTTGGGCACGTAGAAACGGTCTACCAAAACGTCTTCGATCGGATCGATCCAGTAACCGGTGCGGTCACCTATCGTCAGGACATCGCGGAAGCGGGCATCGGCGACTGGGTATCCGTTTGCCCAAGCACGGCGGGTGGCCACAACTGGCAAGCCATGGCGTACAGCCCAGAGGCTCGGACACTCATCATCCCACTCAGCCAGAGCTGCCTGGAAATCGCCGGGCGTGAGGTGCCACTCATCCCTGGGTCAGGCGGCACCCAGGCCGATCGCAAGTGGTTCGAAATGCCAGGAACAGGGGGAAACCTTGGCAAACTGGCCGCCTATGACATAGACACCCTCGAGGAAAAATGGAGTGTCGAGCAACGAGCGGCGCTGCTGACCGCTGTCCTCACGACAGCGGGTGAACTCGCGTTCGCCGGTGATGTGGATCGCTATTTCCGCGCGCTCGACACACATACCGGTGAGGTACTGTGGGAGACACGGCTTGGCACGTCCGCCCAGGGATTCCCGGTGAGTTTTCTCGCCGACGGCGAGCAATTCATCGCGGTCACGGCCGGCGTGGGCGGTGGGAGCCCCCGTCGTGTACCGATCCTGTTGAGCCCAGAGATTCACCACCCTGGCGTCGGCAACGCCTTATACGTCTTCAAGCTCGCTAACGCGCGGCGCTAGACCCGGCACCTCATCCGTGCACCAGTGACCACACCCTCGTCTCGAAGATACCGCGAGGCGTCTGGGCGTACCACATCGCTACTGGCCGCCTTCGCGGTGCGCATTGTAGCGTTCTGCCCGCTCAACCATCACGGCAGTCTCGGTCAAATCAAGCCGTCGCTGGGCGTCGAGGGGCCTCGGGCCCGCATCACTGCCGCCAATCCGACCATCGCGCGCCAACGATGTCATCGCGGCGTCCATGGCTCCGAGAGCAATCGCCCCCATGGCACCAACGAAGAGCACGCTCACCCCGTTATCGCGAGCGTCAGCCACCGATGAAGCACTGGTCAAGATCGGCCGGCCCGCCATCTCGACAGCCCGCCGGCACTGGTCTAGCGGAATACCAGGAATGAAGATCAGGTCGCCGCCTTCCTCCGCGTACAGTGCTACCCGCTCCATTGCTTCCTCAAGCTCACCGCCGTCGGCAACAACATCGCTCCGCACAAGAAGGACAAGGTCCTGGTCCCGCCGGGCATCGACCGCCGCGTGCACCTTGTCCACCATCGCCGCGCGACTGAGAATCTTCCCCTCGTCGTAACCCGCGAGGTGTTTGGCGCCATAGAGGTCTTCGAACATGATGCACGCTGCGCCCGCCTTCTCCATCCGCTGGATCGTGCGGTACACGTTGAGTGGATTCCCGCCACCGTCATCCGAGTCGGCAATAATCGGCAGGTCAACGGCGTCCGACGTCCGGTTACAGAATTCGACAAGGTCATCCACCGTGATCATGCCGAAATCGCCCGTTCCATATTTGCTGAGCGAGAGCGCACTCCCACCGGTCATCACCATCTCGAACCCGTGCATGGCTGCCAACTTGGCAGTCGCGACATCGCCGCAATTAATGCACCGGCTGGGTTCGCCACGGGCCAAAAACTCCCGTAAGCGTGCCGCTGGAGTCTGCCCCGTCGATTGTGCAACCACAGGCGCTCCACCCGCCCAACGCTCCCCGATGAAACCGCCGGTCGCGAACCCGGCACCTTGCAGAAAACGCCGACGGCTTGGTCTGTCGTGCTGCATCGTGTCATCTCCCAAAGAACAAAAGTGCCGTTTCAAGTCCAAGTATTTTACGGCACCCGCCCCGACGAACAGACGACGGAGGCGGCAGCGGAGAGAACCAAACCACGCCGTTAGAGAATGGTCAGTCCCACTTCCTCTCGGCGGCGCAGCTTGATCGGAGAGACGAGCCGTATAATGATCTGGAGTTCGTTCGTCGTTGGCAACTATCCTCGTCGCTGAGACCGGAGTGCTGTCAACCTCGCGCACAGGCGCCCCGAGGGGGGAATCTCGTGCGCCGATCCTGAGGAGGTACTAAGTATGAGGCCGACCGGTAGCATCCGAGGCATGTTGGCTCTGACTTTGGTCACGATCGTCGCACTGCTCGCGCCGTCAAACGCGGCATTGGCCCAAAGCGACGTGACTCCAACGTATTCAAAAGACGTCGCACCGATTTTTCGCGATAAGTGCGAGGCCTGTCACCGCCCTGGTTACATCGCGCCCATGTCGCTGCAAACCTACGCAGAGTCACGGCCCTGGGCCCGCTCGATCAAGAACCGGGTCGAAACACGGCAAATGCCACCTTGGCACATCGACAAGTTCGTGGGCATTCAGGAATTCGACAACGACCGCTCCCTGAGCGAGTCGGAAATCGAGACCATCTCGCGGTGGGTCGACGGCGGCGCTCCTCGGGGCAACCCTGCGGACATGCCTCCTCCCGCTGTCTTTGCCGATGATGACGTATGGAACTTTGCGGATCGCTTTGGCGGACCACCTGACCTCGTCGTCCATTCCACCCCATACACCATGCCGGCCCTCGCACAAGACCACTGGTGGAAACCGGAGGTTCCGACGGGCCTGAACGAAGACCGCTGGATTCGGGCCATCGAGATCAGACCGTCAACCGTAGCCGGACGTCGCATCACCCACCATGCGTTGGCGCGGTTGCAGCAGGAAGAAGATGAAGGCGCTCTCGGCGCGGCGTCAGACATCGGCCCAGGCTTGCTCATGGAGTGGGCCGTCGGTAAGCAGGGCGAGATCATGCGCGAGAACAGCGGAAAGTTGATCAAGAAAGACTCTTCCATCGTGTGGGATGTCCATTACTCGTCTGCCGGCGAGGAGATTACCGACACCGTTGAGCTCGGCCTCTACTTCTACCCCAAGGAACAGCCACCGAAATATCGTCAGGTCTTATCGGCGTGGAGCTCTCTCGAAGGCGGCAGCGCAAACCTATCGATTACGCCAAACTCGATCACAGCAACCGAACGGTTCCACGTACTCCGCCAGAATGGCCGGCTTGAGAATTTCCAGCCACATATGCATCTGCGAGGCAAAGGCATGCAGATGACAGCAGTGTTTCCAGATGGCACGAGCCAAGTCTTGAGCCGTGTGAGTAACTTTAACTTCAACTGGCACAACAACTACGTCTATGCCGACGACGCGGCGCCGCTACTGCCCAAAGGAACGGTGGTCGCGGTGAAGTCCTGGTACGACAACACATCCGCCAACCGCGCTAACCCTGATCCCAACCAATGGGTGGGTTACGGAGACCGGACCGTGGATGAAATGGGACATGCATGGGTCAATGTCACCTACATGGATGACACCGACTTCGCCGCTGCAGTGGCGGAACGTGAGGCAAAGGCCGAGACGACCGAAGGTGACGAATAGCCATCACCCAGGATCCGATCATTGCCGTTACATAGCCTGAAACCGGGGCGCTTACCCCGGTTTCGGGTCGTGGCCGATCGTGTGCTGTAGGGAAGAAGGAGACTGTTTTATGTGGGTCTTTCGTGTGGCAGCATGGATTGTGGTGCTCTTGGTGGGCATTGCCGTTCTACCAGCCACGGCGCAAGTGCCAAAGACGCTCCAGGCATTTGGCGCGCCTGTATATCCAGCGTTTGAAGGCTGGTATCAGAATGCCGACGGGTCGGCCACGATTCTGATCGGCTATTTCAATTCCAATCAGACCCAAACCGTCGACTTACCCATCGGCGAATTGAACCGATTTTCCCCCGGCCCTGAAGATCGCGGCCAACCGACACGCTTTGAACCGGGTCGGTCATGGGGCGTGTTTAGTGTTGAGGTTCCGGGTGATTTCGATGGTCAGCTGAGTTGGACGCTTGTCGCCAACGAAAATCCAATTAACATTCCCTTCCACCTCGAAGCGCCGTACTTCGTGGAACCCTTCCGCGACGCATCGAACAACAACGAGCCGCCGACCATCAAGTTTGCTCCGGACGGCACCTCCTTCACCGGCCCGCCCGCAGGAATTGCCCATACCGCCACTGCGACCATTGGCACGCCAGTGGACGTAGGTATCTGGCTGACCGATGTAGTACCCGATACGAATGTACGCGAGAATCCTCGTCGGCGACGCCCCGCCATGAGCCTACGATGGTCAACGCTTCGTGGGCCTGGCCAGGTAGAGTTCGACGAATCAGTACAGGACTTTGAGGATGCATCGCCCCAGACGACCATGACCACTGTTACATTCGACGTAGCAGGCGAATATTGGCTTCGGGCCGAGGCCCTGGACTCAACGGGTGAGGGAGGCAGCGGGTTCCAGTGCTGTTGGACGTCAGCAATCGTCAAGGTGGACGTCACCCCCTAGACTGAACTCTTTCCCTCACGATTCAGGAACAGGGGCACGGATCCTCACGGTCCAGTGCCCCTTTCCTCTTTATACCAGCCGCTCGGGCGACAGCCGCAACCGCTCAGGTGATACGAGCTTCCACAGTGTTACGGTGCCGCACTACGATTTCCGCGAAATCGTCAAGAGGGGAATATTTTCGGTCGAATCTGAGTCTACGAAGATAACGGCATTCGGAGCCCGTCGCCTCAAGCACGCGACACGTCCGCCGGACCGACATTGTCGTCCAGACCATGGGCACTTATACTGCCGTCATCGTCGTGCCGCACGTAGATCAGGTGGACACTGGATCCCTCCGCCGCCAGCTGGATCCGGACCGAACGCTTGTCGAAGAAGCGCAAGCAGGAAGTCCCGATGCATTTGAAACGCTGGTGAGGCTCTATCAAGTCCGGATCGTAAACTACGTATCGGCTATCGTTAAAGATCTCGGCGAGGCGGAAGATGTCGCTCAAGAAACGTTCGTGCGCGCCTACAGGTCGCTCAAGCGTTTTCGGTACGAAAGTTCGTTCAAAACATGGCTCTACACCATCGCGACGAATACGGCCCGCACCGCCCTTGAACGCCGCGGACGACGGGAACGAGTCCATGATCAGAGCCTCGACGACGCCGATCATCCGGTGAGTTCCAACCATGTTCCGGCTGAAGGCCCAGACGCCGAGACGACACTCGTGACACGAGACGCTATAGACCGCGCATTGGCAACCCTCTCAGAGGAACTCCGGATTGCTGTGGTCTTACGTGATGTCGATGGCCTCGATTACAAGGAAATCGCCGCAGTCACTGGTGTCCCGATCGGAACCGTGGAATCTCGAATTTTTCGTGCAAGGCAACGGCTCCGCCCCTTGCTGAGCTCGGTGCATGTCGAGGCACGAAGACGTTGAAAGAAACCGTCATGCGCTGTGAAGATTATGAACGTTTGATAGTCCGCCACCCGGGGGCGCGGATCTCATCGGACGAGGAGCAACACCTGCAGCGCCATCTGAACGAATGCGGGGAGTGTCGAGAAGCGTTGGCGGCACAGCGACAGGTATCAGACATACTAGCTAGACGTTCGACGGCAATGGTCTCCCCTGACTTTGCGAACCGCGTCATGGCAGATCTCCCCGTCAATCCAGCATGGCTAGAACTCCTGAATTGGCAACGGTGGACATTCCGACTGGCCCCAGTGGCCGCGACACTCGTGCTGGTAGCAGTGCTCGGATTTGGCGAGACAGAAGCCACCCGGCCACTGGAATTTTCCGATCTGGTCGTCGACTGGGTCGCGGATGACGGAACCGGTCCAGAAACGCCAGGGCTTGACCTGCTGTGGCAAGAAACGGACGTCGTCGAGACCTGGCTCGAAGTGGCGTTGACCACAAGTCCATGACCTCCGCGCGGGAACAAGGACATCTAGAGCAGAAGGGCACGTGATGAACGGCACGATGATGCGCCTCTGGGCCGGCCTTTTCGTGCTCGTGGTTTTCGTGGGCGGACTCGCCGCTGGATTCGTTGTTCGTCCCATGCTCTCAAGCGCCTTCTCCTATAGAAGTCCCCGGCCTGCCTTCGAGCCCGGGCCACGATTTGCTCGTGGGCCACGAGGTGCTCGTCGGCCACGAGTCACAGAGCGCTTACTCGACCGGATCGCGACGCAGATCGCCCTGACCCCAGATCAGCGTCAACAACTCGAAGCAGTATTTGAAAACCGCCGGCAACGGTTCCGAAGACTCGACGAGGACATTCGTCGGCAATTCGAGACCGAGCAAGAGCAGATGACAATGGATATCGCAACAATCTTGACCGCCGAGCAAATGGAAGTCTTCGAGAACGAAATCATCCAGATGCGGCGTGATCGTCGCCGCCCTGAACGATTCCGCGGTCCCCCGCAACGACCGGAAGAATCACGTAGGCCTCCACCGTGGTTCCGCTGACTTCTCAGGCACAGATCCCCCCCATGAGCACACTCCATACGGGAAAAGCGGGCCCGTCAAGGCCGTCTCCCATTACTGCCCACGCAAACTGATCCTCACGGCCATGTTTCAGGCTCTTCCATTTCCTGTACCAGACAACGATCTGACAGGCTTGACGTCCGGATGTGTTTGCCGGTGCAACGCGCGAGACATAGTCACGTGGTACATTGACGTCGCCACGCAGCATGCGTGGTGCCGCTGGTGGCTCTCAACACTGTGAGACAAACTCGTATGACGGAACGCAAAACCGGACTTGCCGTAGAACAGGAACTGATTTCACCGCTACTCATGAGGTTCCGGCTGCAACCCGAACCCGGGAGTCCATTTCACAACTACACAGCGGGGCAATACATCGCCTTGCGCCGGGACGATTGTAAGTTGACACGTAAGACCGGATTCGCGCCAGACGGAAAAGCCACCTACGAACCAGAACTCGATCCGTGGGGACGACAAACGCTCGGCCCCGTGACCCATGCATACTCGATTGCCTCTGCCCCTTCTGAGACCGCTGAGTTTGGGTGGCTCGAGTTCCTCGTGGCACTCGAATACGGCATCCATGGCCTACCTGGACGACTGAGTGAAGCGCTCTTTGGAATGAACGACGAGGCCGGTTGCGAAGTATCGTACATGGATCGCTTCGCAGGCGATTTTACGCTCGAAGCGAGAGTAAAACAGGCCGAGAACGTCTTGATGGTCGGCACCGGTACGGGCGTGGCACCATTTGTCTCAATGATGAAGGAACTGCACGCGCGGGCGGACCCGGGAAACGACCGCCGGTATACACTGGTCCATACGCATCGCACCGAGGCAGAACTCGCCTATCACAAAGCACTCTTCGACATCGAAGTCGCCGGTCGGGTCGACTTCGTGTACATACCGACGCTCAGCCGCCCCACGGCCACAACCGCGACGGGCCAGCGGGTCGGCCAAGGACGCGCGAGCAACGTCATTCGACACCTTTACGACTTGCCAACGACGGAACAGGACAAACTCGCCAACGCCCGCGGCGAAGTCGCCGTCGCTGCCGCCAACTTGGCCCTCGAACGTCTGGTGCATCCCGTCCTCCCCAACCATCTATCGACGTCAGAACTGAAGACTCGCATCGAACCAAGTCAGTCGGTTCTCCTCGCCTGTGGGAACCCGGCGTCCATGGCCGACCTCCAGTCCACGGCGGCGCACCTGGATCTACGGTGTGAACAGGAAGCCTGGTAGCGTAAGACGCGGTGAATTCGCATGGAGACACCTGGGGACTTCACGTCTTCGCGAGACTGACCAGAGGACGTCCTCACGAAAACCACACGGTCACGGCAGAGCCCACAACAGAGCCACGATCAATTTTTTGGGTATAAAGCCGGCCCCCAATGGAACCGCCGTAACTGGTACAGAACGACGGGGTCATCCCGATCGCAGAATACTTATGTGGAAAACGTGACCGTGTCGGTGATCTGCAAACCGTGCTCGAGGGTCTTATGTACTGGACATCGGCGAGCAACTTGCAGCAATTGGTCGCGCTCAACCGAGGTCAAATCTCCGTAGACGGTAATCTGACTCTCGATCTGGTTGACCAGCCCATCTGGACGTCCGTCGCAGTTGACACAATCGTCTGAGTGCACCCTGTCGCACTCTAGGATGACATCGACACCTGCCAGTGGAATATTTTTCTGCGTCGCATAGAGACGCAACGTCATGGCCATACACGCGGCAAAGCTACCAAGCAGAAACTCGTAGGGAGTTGGCCCACTGTTCGCGCCACCCGCCTCCGGCGGCTCATCGCTCCGCCAGAGAAATTGGCGAGATCGGATATCGACCGCGGTACCGCTCTTCAGCGAGGCTTTGATCGTCGCCATAATGGCTTCTTCTCAAATAAGGCCAGCCCCGAGCACTCTGACTCGATGCCCTAACGTAACCGGCACCACCACAACGGCAACGACTACATGGGCGACAACAAGACCGCATGACACACCCCGTGCGGCAAGCCCGGAGCGCCAGTATACAAGGATTCACAACTTGTCTCTTGGACAAGACTGGCCCTCCGAGCGATGTCCTGCACCTCTGGTCTGTTGAACAGTACCTACCGATAGAATCACCGGCGCGGTGACGGTCCCAGGCTCAGACAAACAGGAAACTCAATTACTCCCACTCACTCGCGCACGGTAAGACGAACGTTCAATGCCATGGTCTGGCCACGACGCACGTCAACGTCGGTTACGTACGTGTGGTGACCTTCACTCCGCACTTCCAATCGATGACGCCCCTCACCAACCACAAGCTCAAGCAGTTCCCCATCCGAACTAAGCCACTGTTCTCCGTCAACGAAGACAAGAGCCCCGAATGGCTGCACGCGGATGGCCAAGGTTCCGAATCCGGCGTTCTCGGCAACCTCAACCGTCGACTGCCTGGTCGTCACCGGAAGCGGCCGACCAGACAAGGGCTGCAGAGCATTGTTCTCAGTCTCCATTGGCTCTGGCGGAACCGGTGGTGAGGGATTGGCCTCACCTGGCACCAAACGTTCCATCTCATGCTTGATGTGATACGTCGACCCGATCGCCAGGTAGAAGCGCTCCTCCACTCCCCGATAGCCCGGATGCCGAAGGGAAATCTCGTGCTCACCCGGCGGTAAATGGAGGCGCTGAAAAAATCCATCGTAGCTGTCGACGACCCCGGCGTAATAGCCGTCAACGTAGACCTCTGTTTCTACGGGTTTCGTCTCGATTCGGACAGAACCGACCTCGCGAGCCAGAGCCCCATAATGCGGATATGGCCGCCAAAAATCGTAAAACGGACTGTAATAGTAGGGGCTGTAAAAGCCAACTCGCGGGCCTGACCACACTCTGGTGTACAGCCGCCGCGCAGGCCTTACGTGGGAGACTGGCGGTCGACTCGGACGCCGTACAGCCCGACGACGTTGAGCATCAACCTCGACCATCCACCCTGACATCACCAGCCCCGCGACGATGCAGCTCGCACTAATCAGTTTTTTGGCAACAGACACCAATACCCTCCTTGCAAGCGCGTTGCTCGCGCTCTGCAATTGCAGATAGTGCAAACAGCGTTCCGAAAAGCATTCGCCAGCGCGATGGTCCGAATCTGCTCACAAACACTCCGCGCACGTGGACTTGAGCCCGCCCGACCACTGCACAGTCCCCCTTCTCCGATGGAGTCAACAGACCCGGTTGTCACTTTCCCAGGCACGCACCTGTCCTCTCTCTGTGACACGGTCACGTGTGGGTAAGGCCGGACCGGATGTTGCGCGCCACCACGACAACAGAAGTTGGTTCCTGAAGATTCAGTGGACGCCGACGTACGCCGGGCGAAGGGTGATACGAATGGTGTGAGAGGGGTGGGCCTATCGTCGTCCCGAAACCTACCGCGCCTCGCTACGTCAGAGACCTTGCATCCGGCATTTCTCGCTGCTGACGGGCGAAGGCACGCAAATCGGCAACCTGGTCGAATTCATCAACGATCTCGCGACCGAGGATCTCCTCGAGCACATCTTCGAGCGTGACGATACCGCTGATGCTTCCAAACTCGTCGGTCACGACCATCAAATGCTGACGCTGCTCGAGCGCAGTCCGGAGCAGGTAATCCAACTTCGCCGTTTCGACCACGAAATGCACCGGTCTCATCAACTGGTCGAGTGTCGTGTCGAACTCGTCTTTCGCAGCCGCACGAAGAATGTCACGCCGATACACGATACCAACGATGTCATCTGGATTCTCGTCGTAAACGGGAACCCGACTATGTTGGAGTAGTTGCTCCTCGCTAGCCGCGTCAACCAGACTCGTACCAGTCTGCAAGGTAAACAACACTGTACGAGGGGTCATGATCTCCGCAGCCGTTTTCGCATCAAGCGCCAGCACGTTGCTAATCACGTCGGCCTCGTGAGGCTGGAAATCTCCGGTACTCAGCCCCCGCCGCACCATCAGCAGAAGATCCTCATCCGAAACCCGTTCGTTCTGGTGGCCTGCGGCCACCAATCGAGTCACCAGGCGGCTGAGCCAAATGATCGGCGTACAGATGAACACTAACGCCATTAACGGGCGCGCTATGGGACCTGAGAGTTGCCTGGCATAGATCACGCCGGCCGTCTTCGGGATAATCTCCGAAACAAGCAGAATCGCCAGGGTAAAGGCCGCAGAAAAATAGCCGATCCAGATCGAGCCGAAAACGTTGGACGCAATAGCACCGGCCAGCGCAGCCCCACCCGTATTAGCAACCGTATTTAGCGACAGTATGGCCGCAATGGGCCGGTCGACATGCGAGCGCAGAACTCGCAAAATCGGGCCGCTCGGTTTCCCAGCTCGCTCCAGCGCGTCGATTTGCGAGAGCGGTACCGAATAGAGAACCGCTTCAAAAAGTGAGCAGGCCGCAGAAGTCAGCACCACCAGCGCGACGACAACAGCGAGTTCAAGCATGACTGACTCTATGACCAGAAAGCGGACGGGACGTGGCCTACCACCACGCCCCATCAACGCTACTGCGGGGTTTCGAGAAACCGCAACAACTCACTATCCGTCCCCAGAATAAAAAACGTACTGGGATCCATCGTTCGTTCGTAGGTCTCAAGGGATTTTGTGAATGCGTAGAACGCTGCGTCGCGCCCATACGCCTCGGCGTAGATTTGGGTTGCCTCCGCGTCAGCGTCTCCGCGCAACCCTTCGGCCGCCCGAAAAGCCTCCGACTGGATTCGCGCCAAATCGCGTTCCCGTTCGCCCTCAATCCTTGCAGATTCCCCCTGTCCCTCGGAGCGGAACTCCTCGGCGATACGCTGGCGTTCCGCAATCATCCGCGCAAAGACATCTTGCTGGACATCAGCAATGTAATTGATCCGCTTGAATTGAAGGTCCAGTAGTTCAATCCCAAGCTCTGAGACCGCCGCGGCGGCCGCCTCGAGAATCTCACGCGTGATCGCCTCGCGGCCAGTCATGATAGGTACGAGCCGCTCATCTCCCTCGCCAGCGACGGCACCTATATTCGTTGGTTCACGATTGCTCGTGCGAACAATTTCAATGAGATCGTGACGGGCCACGGCGTTTCGAGTCTCCCCATCAAGAATGTCATCTAGTCGCGATTGGGCGCCACGTTCGTCACGGAGTCGCTGAAAAAAGAGAAGCGGGTCAGTGATACGCCACCGAGCGTAGGTATCGACCCAGATGAATCGCCGATCTCTGGTCGGAACCTGATTGGGATAACCATCCCACTCAAGAAACCGTTTCTCGAACATGTTCGCGGTCTGGATGAACGGCAGCTTGAAATGGAGACCAGGCTCTGTCACCGGTTCTCCGACGGGTTCACCGAACTGAGTGATGATCGCCTGGTTAATTTCGCTCACAGTGTAGACTGAACCGCCAGCCAACGCGATGGAGACGATCGTAGCGACCAAAGTAAGTGATTGAAAAGCTCTCATTGGCCACCTCCTGCACGCGTCGCCGAATCAACCAATGGAGCCATCGCCGTTCGCGCCCCGCCGTCGAGTGAGAGAAGCGGTAACACGCCGGTCGCGCCCTCGGCGACGTACACCTTCCGACCGACGGAGGGGAGAATTCGTTGCATCGTTTCGAGATAGAGCCGTCGACGGGTGACCGCCGGGGCCTGGCGGTACGCGGCCTCGACCGTGGAGAAACGTGACGCTTCCCCCTCAGCACGGTTGACACGATCCAAGGCATAACCCTCGGCCTGCAGGATCGTCTGCTCCGCTTCACCGCGCGCTCGAGGGATGACCGCGTTGTATTCGGCGAGAGCCTCGTTGATGAGCCTGTCTCGCTGTTGCTGGGCCTGACTCACCTCATCCCACGACGGTTTCACCGGATCGGGCGGGTTCACGTCTTGCAAGACCACCTGGTCGATGGCAATACCCATCTGGTATTGGTCCGTCAGAGCCTGCAAGCGAGCCTCGACGGCAGTCTCAATTTCCTGGCGTCCGACCGTCACGACCTCAGTAACAGTCCGATCCCCGACCGTTTCACGCATGACCGCCTCGTTCATGGCACGGAACGTCTCTTCGAGATTCCGTACTTTAAAGAGGTACTCGTATGGATCGTCAACCCGATATTGGACAATCCATTCAACGACCGCCACGTTGAGGTCGCCGGTCAACATAACTGATTCATCGCCGATCTGCTGCTGCTGCCCCGCGTACTGGGTGCGGATGCCTGCATCAACGGTGCGGAAACCAAATTCTTGCTTGAGTTGTCGCTGTACGGGAACCCGCTGCATCACTTCTACAAACGGAATCTTGAAGTGCAGACCAGGCTCAGTGGTACGGGAGTACTTCCCAAAGCGGAGCACCACACCAACCTCTTCCGGCTCAACCTGGAAAGCAGTGCCGGCCGCCGCGACCAGCGCAACAATCGCAACCACTCCGATGGCCGCATTGCGCCAGGGAATCTTGGGCACCCTGAACTGACTCACGTCAACGACGCGAAAATTGTCATCCATGCAGCTTCTCCTTCTCTACCAACGGGGACGCTAGGCACATCCTCTTCTGAGGAAATCTGTACCTCTTAGTACTTTAGCGCGATTCAGGCCGCCGCTGTTCCCACACCGCGCACAATCTGACTCGCAGTGACCACGTCGACCGAAAACAGGTTCATCTCAGGGAGTCCCGCTTCAGCCCCCCAAGGCGTCACGGCGTGTGGTGAGACACGTGGAGCACAAGTCCTCTGCGGGTCCCGCCGCGCCACCTGGGGTACTTCTATTTCTTGGTGAACCGATCCCAGTCACGGGCCGTACCTGGTTCACGATCGGTCTGCA